>CAZERX010000193.1:0-3189 GCA_964515045.1 uncultured Eubacterium sp. | reverse complement strand
ACTGCCGTTGTGCGAGCACATCTTTACCATCTCATTTTCTTTGACAAATTTAAGTGCATCACCGATAGATGCAGCATCGAGTGCGATCTGGTCATAAGTCTCTACGTCCATGAAATAGAACAGATCACCATCTGCGTATAAATACTGCATATCCTTGCGGTCGATACGAGCCGTCGGGCACTTCTCGGTCGGGCGGAATGTTTTCTCGATCACGCCGCCACTCTTGATGTTCTTTAACTTCGTGCGAACGAAAGCTGCTCCCTTACCGGGCTTTACATGCTGAAACTCAATAATCTGATAAATGTTTCCCTCTAACTCAATGGTCACACCATTGCGGAAATCTCCTGCTGAAATCATTTTTATGATCCTCCTTCAAATGTCTGTCTCGGCGGTAAATCAAGCATTACACACCAATATACTAGAAATCATACTATATATGTCGCGGTTTTTCAAGGTTTTTTTACATCTGTTCCGCGTCTTGTTCCGCATCACGTTTATTTTCCGAACCGTTCCTCGGCTGCCGTGATCAGATCGATCCTGCGCTGATGACGCTCCTCACCGGAAAAATCCGTCGTCAAAAATGTGCGGACAATGTCCTTTGCCAGCTCTGAGCCGACGATCCGTGCGCCGATCGCAATAACATTCGCGTTGTTGTGTTCACGGATCAGACGCGCCGTCGCCGTATCAGACACGGCTGCCGCGCGGATGCCCTTGACCTTATTCGCGGCAAGTGAAATGCCGACACCCGTACCGCAGATCAGCACGCCGAGATCCGCTTCGCCTGCTGCGACAAGCCTGCCGACCTTCTCGCCCGGTATCGGATAGTCTACCGCTTCCCCGATCGCCGCTCCGACATCCAAAAGCTCATGTCCCATCCCTGTGATAAGCTCCATGATCTGTGTTTTCAATTCCCCTGCTGCATGGTCATTTCCGATTGCAATCTTCATTTTTTCTCATACTCCTTCTGTAAAAATATAAAACGATACGCTCCAGATACCGTTTCAATACGATCTGTATCTCCTCATGCGGATCGATCGGATGCACGAGGATCGTGCGGATGCCGGTACGGTTTGCCCCCCAGACATCCGTAAAAAGCTGATCTCCGACAAACAGCGTTGTCTGCCGATCCGTTCCCATCAGCTCCATCGCGCGCTCATAGCCTGCGCGCTTCGGTTTTCCTGCCTTGTAAATGTATCGTGCGCCGGTCACTGCTTCGCAGAAGGAACGGACGCGCGGCTCCTTATTATTCGAGAGCAGGACGCTCGAATAACCGATATCTGACAGGCGCGAAAAAAGCTGCTTTGCACGTTCATCTGCCGGTGCACCGTGCGGTACCAGTGTATTGTCCACGTCAAAAATGATGCCGCGGTAGCCCTGCGCATAGAGCGCTTCAAAGTCGATCTCATAAGTCGATCGGATATATGTATGCGGGTAAAATCGTTTCAGCATTGCTGCTCCCTTCTGTCTCCTGCACCGCCGAAATGCAGGCACTCCTATACGGAATGCCTGCACCAGATTTCTTACTGCATGGAATTGACGGTCTTGTACTTGTACAGCATCGCCGCGTAATTCTGCTCCTCTACCTGAATGTCTGCAAGGAGCTTCCGCACCTTCGGCTCGCTGAAATTAAACACATTGGAATTGTACTCACCGGATGCCAGCTTTTCAGCCGCGATGCAGTCTGTCGCAAGAAAACAGTCATTTTGCTTGTCTGCCGTCTCCGACATGCCGGTATAGGATGCCTTCGGCTCGTAGTCTGCTGCCGCACAGCAGTTGCAGTCACAGTCCGGAATCCGTCCGCCGAGCACCTCGCCCAGCGAATCATAATGCATCTGCTGCTTTTTCTCCAGCTCGCTGAACAGATCCTGCAGCACCTGATCCTTTGCCTCGCAGCCGCTGCGGTGGTATTTTTCCACCAGACTTTTCTCCTGCGTCTGCAGATCCTGAATTGCTGTTTTTTCTTTTTCTGTTAAGATCATATCGCTTCACCTCGTTTTTTTAGATTACAAGGCTATTATGCGAAAATAATCTCCGGTTATGCACCGGAGACCTTTGATCTTTCAGGTTAGACCAGCATTTTTTTCAATTCGTTCATAAACGTTTCGACATCCTTAAACTCGCGGTATACGGATGCAAAACGGACATACGCCACCGCGTTCAGATCCTTCAGCTTGTCCATGATCAGCTCACCGATCACGATACTGGGGATCTCCTTTTCCTCGCGGTTAAAGATCTCGGTTTCCACATCGTCAATGAGCTGGTTCATCTGCGATACGGAGATCGGCAGCTTGTGGCATGCACGCAGCACGCCTGCCTCGATCTTTGCCCTGTCATACTGCTCCCTGTTGTTATCCTTTTTTACGATAATGAGCGGGATCGTCTCTACCTTTTCATAGGTCGTAAACCGCTTGCCGCACTCGTCACACAGACGGCGGCGGCGGATCGAATTATTATCATCTGCCGGACGTGAATCGATCACGCGGGTATTTTCACTGCTGCAATACGGACATTTCATATGCTTCCTCCTAATGGTAAAACGACGTGCGTCTTTTCCCTTTTAGTGATATTATAAAAATTATACCAAAAAATGTCAAACAATTTTGCCCGATTTACCCCTTGTGTTTACACTTTTCCACGTCGATCTGCACGAGTACGGCATCCGGTCCGATCCGACAGATGCATTTCCACGGAATGACCAGCTCATATTCCCTGCCGAACAAGCCGAAGCACCGCCCCGGTCCGGGCACGATCAGCGCCTCGATCTCCCCGCAGTGCGACGAAAATTCCAGATCAATGACACACCCCAGCGACCTTCCGTCCGCGACGTTTATCACTTCCTTGTCCTCCAGCTCACACAAACGCATCCCTGCACCGCCTGCATTTCCGTTACCATAAAATATGCGGCTGACAGGGAAATGTGCAGCCGCATATGTAGTCCTTTTGCTTCTTTTAATAATCCGTCTATACGTTAAACCGGAACAGGATCACATCGCCGTCCTTTACAACGTATTCTTTTCCTTCCATTCCAACGATCCCCTTTTCCCTTGCCGCGGCAAGACTGCCGTTATCGAGGAGATCCTGATAGTTGACGACCTCCGCCTTGATAAAGCCGCGCTCAAAGTCCGTGTGGATCTTGCCCGCTGCCTGCGGCGCTTTCGTTCCTTTTTTGATCGTCCATGCGCGGCACTC
>CAZERX010000192.1:0-3190 GCA_964515045.1 uncultured Eubacterium sp. | reverse complement strand
CATCATGGCAGTTCTCGTGAAAGCCGGACTGTGTGACAGCCGCTCCGACGCACGCCGTGCCGTTCAGCAGGGCGGTGTCACCGTTGATGGAGAAAAAGTCGCTGACATTGCTGCTTCCTACAAGCTGGCAGACTTCACCGGCGACGGAAAGATCGTAAAACGCGGTAAAAAGAAGTTTGCGAAGGTGATCGCAGAGTAATATAAAATAGTGTAAAAAATGTGGCAGTCTAACGTATGATATAATACGTCAGGCTGCCCTTTTTTGTTATAATATGCGCGCATACGGATGTGTATACATCCTGCGCAGCGACTCTGTGCTGTTGTACTGCTCGCCGATACAAAATTCCTTCGACCATGTCATATAATATGCCCACGGCACATGCGACTGTGCGAGCAGCTCAATATCCGGCAGATAACCGATCTCTGCCAGCGCCGCCACCTTTTCACGCGAGGTATTTGCTACAAGCTCCTCGTACTGCTTTGCATAATCCGTTTTTTCATAGTTTTCCAGATAAACATCCACGGACACGACATCCACGCAGTCATCCTGCGGATAAGCCTCACGGATCGGACAATTCCACACCCACAGCAGGTGATCCAGATGCAGCTCGTTTACATAATAATCGTACATCAGACGATAGAGCTTGGATGCAACGACCGGACCTTTCGCGCCCCACCAGAACCATTCGCCGTATGACTCATGAAACGGTCGCCACAGTATGGGGATATCTGCTTTTTGGAACTTCCGAAGCTCCTCCGCGATGACATCCATATCATGGTAAAAGGCAGCACGCTCCGGCGTGCCCTCGATCAGCACACGCCGCGCATCAAAATCCGTATTTTCCGTATAAAAGCTCTTATCCCGACCGCCGATCGGCGAAAACCAGTGAAAGGTCAATGTAACGATCCCGCCGGTCTCTTTCGCCCATTCCAGTGCTGTTTCGACAGTACCGCGATTTTCATATACCTCTGTCAGACACGCTTCTGTCGCATCCGAATCATTGATGTTCGGAGAATAGGAAAGCAGCTCAAAACCGCACAGCAGCGGTTCTCTGCCTGTCTGCTCCCTAATATAGGAAACCTCCTCCATCGGCTTCGTCTGTGTATGCTGACCGGTAATGATCGCTTTTCCGGCAAGCTCTGACAGCTCGTTCAGCAATTTTTTTGCCTTTGGTGTCGCATTCGGATTCGCTGTTTTCTGCATTTTTTCTCCCTTTTACTGATTGATAATGGTGATCCTGCCCTGTCCTGCCGGATCCTTGTAGATCTCATCTACCGTTCCGCCCAGAACATCCAACAGATACTCTGTGATCACCTCGTTATCGGTTTTTGTATTGTCCTTTAAGACCGTACAGCCGTCAAACATGGAACAGCCGTCGCCCTGCAGACGAAGTGTGTAATTCGCACCTGCGACCTTGTACGTTTTCTCCGGATCCAGCGGCTCATATGCCGTTTTCTCTGCGTTCCAGATCTGAACATCACAAACGCGGTATGCACCATCCACCTTCACGAACATCTGCGTATTCGGATCAGTCACGACGGAGGACGGAATCGAAGCATCGACCGTGTATTTCAAGCCGGATACATGCAGAAATCCGCCGCTTTCCTCCGGATAATTTTTCACGCCAAGCTCCAGCGCATCCTTGATCTGCTGACCGGTCGCTTCGATCAGACAGCCGTAATTTCCAAACGGGAAAACGGAGATCATGTCATTATAAGTAATGTCTCCGACCGCTACATCCGCCCGAATGCCGCCGCCATTGACCAACGCCACATCCGCATCCATCACATAGCGGAACGCATCTGCACAGAAATCTCCGAGATTCGTTTCGGCACGCCGCACCGCGCGGTTTCCGTCTGCATCCAGCGCCGTCAGCACGACATCCGTCTTTCCGATCACGGTTTCGAGAAGTGCGTTGTATTTCGCCTTGATCTTAGAAATATACCTGTTCAGCTTTGCATTTTCGTAATGAGTTTCCTCACTGAGCGGGATCAGACGTGTTTTGATCTTGCCTTTTTTCGTGATGACGAGCTGACCGACATTCGCGAACTTCGTTCCGGTCGAGGAGATCGTCACCTGCTCACCCTTTTTGTTTTTCACCTTCATGGATGCGATCGTGCTGTGGGAATGTCCGTCCAGCACGACATCGATGCCGTATGTTTTTTTTACGATGCTCTGCGCTGACCATGCTTCCGTCACGCTCTCCGTGCCGAGGTGTGACAGTGCAACGACATAGTCTGCGCCCGCTTTTTTGGCAGCATTCACAGTCTTCTGCACCTGCTTTGCGAGCGCTTTTCCGCTCTTATCGCCGCAGAAATCATAGATATATTTGCCCTTTGCGTTCTGGAAATAAGCCGGTGTGGACTTTGTGAAGCTCTCCGGTGTTGTGATCCCGACGAAAGCGACCTTGGTCTTTCCATAGGTTTTCATCGTATACGCGTTAAAAACCGGTTTTCCGTTCGATGTTTTCACAAAGTTCGCCGATACGGTCGTCGCATTCAGTCCTTTCACTAAGGATTTGAGCTGAGACATGCCATAATCGAACTCGTGGTTTCCCAGTGTGACTACATCATAGCCGACCCTGTTCATGATCTTTGTCACCGCTTCTCCCTTGGAGATCGAGCCGATCACACCGCCCTGCACGAAATCGCCGACGGATACGACGGAAACATATTTACTTTGTGACTTCATTTTTTGCTTCAGCGCAGCCATGTCCTCATAACTGTCCACAGCACAGTGCACATCGTTATCGTATAAGATAACGATGTCGCTTTTGTTGACCTTCGGTACTTCCGCTGCGTCTGTCACTGTGACCGTTGAAAAAAGCAGAAGCAATGACAGCATTGCCGATACGAAACGACGGCAATTTTTTTTCTTCATAAGATCCCTCCATTCATTTTGTGTGTACGATAGTTGCTGCGAAGTGTTCTGACAGATGCACGCGTCAGACACTGTCGGTAAACAAAAAGACTGAACCAACAACGTGATTCAGTCCTTGAGAGGTGACTAACGGATTTGAACCGATGATCAGGGAGTTGCAGTCCCACGCCTTACCACTTGGCTAAGTCACCATATATAACACTTGCTTATCATACCAAAGTTTGATAGATTCGTCAAGTATATTTATTTCTAAATGACCCCAACGGGAATCGAACCCGTGTTACCGCCGTGAAAGGGCGATGTCTTAAC
>CAZERX010000191.1:0-3207 GCA_964515045.1 uncultured Eubacterium sp. | reverse complement strand
TCAGCGTTTGTGATAAGTTGTTGTGTTAATACTTCCTTATCACTATAAACACTTGTGTTTTGGGGGTTTTCTTTATGCCAGCGTTTTCCTAAATTTTCTTAAAATGTGCTGAATTTTGGAGCGTAGCACACAGGTAGCGCACGCGTAGCAGGACTTTCGTTCTGGGGTGTTTTTTTGTGAGAACTATGGTAGAATGAGTAAAAAGGATTATTGCAAATATATAATCATATGATATATTGTGTTCTGTCTATTTTAAGAAAGGGTGTTTTTAATGACAACGGTAAGTACAAAAAATGGAAGAGTAGTAAAAGTTATATCTCGTCAGGAAGAAAAAGAAATGCTCAGCGTATCTGATAGTGAGATGGATAGAAGAGCAGTTGAAGCTGTTAAGGCGGCGATAAATAAGGCTAAGATCTGCAAGAAACCAATAGCAGGTTATGATAAAGAAAGGAGAGCTGCATATATTGAATATGCAAATGGAGATAGAAAATATGCAGAATAAAAAGCCGATGATACTTGTCTTAGCCGGACCTAATGGATCGGGAAAGAGTACAATAACAGCTTTTTTTGAAAAGGTTGGCAAGTATACGAATGCTGATGATATGGTTACATCTACAGGAATGGATAATATGGAGGCTGCCATTTGGGCTGATAAAATGCGAAATGAATCTATTGGTAAGAAAGAGGATTTTACATTTGAAACAGTATTGTCATCCGGTTACAAGTTGGAAATATTAAGAAAAGCTAAAAAAGAAGGATACTTCATTAAGTGTGTATTTGTTCTTACAATAGATCCTCAGATAAATATAGCAAGAATAAAATCAAGGGTAGCTGCCGGAGGACATGATGTAGCAAAATCAAAGGTAATAGACAGATATTATAAGTCGATCAATAATATTAAGACCCTGCTTGATATATGTGACATCATGCACGTATATGATAATACGGATACCCCGCAAAGAATTATTCGTAAGCATAAAGATGATTTATCAATTTATCCTAATGAATATTGGAGTGAGCAAGATATATTGAATTTAATATAGTTATTTTATGTCTGCTTAAAAGTAATCGTGGAGGTGTGTTTGAATGGAGGAACAGCAACTATGAAAAAAGCCAAAACAGTGAAAATAGTGCTGCTTGGGATTGTGGGTTTACTTTTTGTTTTGATCGTGGCTTTGCTGATCATGTTCAGACACGAAATAAAAACCCTCACCACGCTGAAGGAGCGTGAAAAGGGCGTTTACATTATGACCTATGACGGAGATTATGGGTTTGATGAATTCTTAAAAATCGGCGCGAAAAGCGATAAGGATATCGAAAAATATGTGACGAACAGACTGCTGAAGGGTCTGCCGATTGAATTGAATATAAGCGAGGGCGGCTGTACCGCGTTTGTTTCAAAGGACGAAAACGGCGACGTGATCTACGCGAGAAATTTTGATTTCCCATACTCGCCTTTCCTTCAGCTTTACACGAAGCCCGACAACGGATACGCGTCCGTTTCAACCGTTAATCTGTCGTTTGCGGGATATGACGAAAACAACCTTCCGACATCGGGAATTTCACTTAACAATTTTCTGACTCTTGCCGCGCCGTTTTTGCCGTTTGACGGAATGAACGAGAAAGGCGTTTGTATGGCTTTGCTGGCAGTGCCCGAGGCTGATCTGAAAGATGATCCGAACAAAGTCACCCTTAACACAACCACAGCGATCCGACTTGTCTTAGATAAAGCGGCGACAGTTGATGAAGCGGTTGAACTCCTGAAGGGGTATAACATCTATTTTTCGGGCGATGTGACCTGCCACTTTTTGATCGCAGACGCGACGGGAAAATCCGTGCTGGTGGAGTACTTTGACGGAGGACTTCAGGTTGTTGAAGCTGACACGGATTATCAGATCGCAACGAATTTTATCGCGTATAACGGCGTGAATATCGGCGAGGGTTTTACCGAATTTGAGCGGTATGACGCGGTTGAAGAAGTGCTGCGTAAAAACAGCAAGATCACACTTGAGCAATGCGAAGAGCTTTTGAACAGGGTCGGCGTTTACGATGGCGAAATTGACAAGCTGCAATGGTCGGTTGTCTATGATCTCACGGACAGAACGGGCAGGATCTGGCCGCACAGAGAGTCTGAGAGATCATGGGATTTTGAAATTGGGCAATGATTTCAGCGGTGAAGATTTGACCGTACATATAGGATGGACAGTACGGTCGCCGTGCACCAGCCGATCGGCCATGCGCACCAGATGCCGGTGGCTTGGAGCGGTGATCTTGAGAAGCAGAACGCGAGCAGGACACGTAGGATCAGATCCGTAAACGTTGCGATCATAAATTGCTTCATCCGGCCGGCACCCCTTAAAATGCCGTCAGCGACCAGCTTTGCGGATACGACGAAGTAAAAGGGTGACAGGATCCGCAGATACATGATGCCGGTATGCAGGGCGAGCGCGGACGGCTCATCCATGAAAAATCCGAGCATTACGCGTCCTGCGAAAAAATACAGGAGGAACAGCGGCAGACTGAGCATCCAGACCAGCTTTACGCCGACGTGAAAACCGGAACGGACACGCGAGAGCTTTCCGGCACCGAGATTTTGTGCCGTGTAATTCGAGATACCGTTGCCGAGCGTCGTAAATGAGGTGATCACGAGATTATTCAGCTTGACGGCGGCAGAGTAGCCTGCCATGATCGGCGCACCGAAGCTGTTGATGATGCTCTGGATCATGATGTTTCCGAGAGAGATGAAGCTCTGCTGTAGGGTGCTGGGGATGGCGATGCGGACGATCTGCAGAAAAAGTGTCCGGTCGAACAGCGCCGGCTTTTCGCTGGAGACGATCCGATGCAGACGAAGGCAGATGACGGTGACTGCCAGCAGACAACTGATCCCCTGACAGAGAAAGGTCGCCCACGCGACACCTGCGACACCCATGTGAAACGCAGTCACAAACCAGATATCAACGGCAATATTTGACAGCGAGGACACCGCCAGAAAATAAAAGGGTGTTTTGGAATCGCCCAGTGCGGAGAAAATACCGGTCGCGATATTGTAAAAAAAGACGAACGGCAGACCCCAGATATAGATATCCAGATACAGCTTTGAGTCTGCGAATACCTCGGCAGGGGTTTTGATCAGGTGCAGCAGAAGCTCAGAACCGAGGATGCCGGTCAGCATCATCATGCCGATCGCATCCGCGCCGATCTCGTGCC
>CAZERX010000190.1:0-3243 GCA_964515045.1 uncultured Eubacterium sp. | reverse complement strand
CATAAAAGCACTCCGTGCAGGATCGCACTGCGTCGGGGCGGAATCATGTCGCTGAAGCGACCCGCCGCAGGCGGAGAATCTCGCAAGCGAGATTCTTTTTTATAGTATGTATGCAACAGAAACCTTATTACTATGTCAGGGGGGGATACAGGATCATGCGCACAAAAAATCTCATGCGGAACAGCTTTTACGGAATGCTGGGACAGGCAGTGCTGATCGGCTTCGGCTTTGTCTGTCAGCGTGTGCTCAATATGAAGCTGGGCGAAGCGCTGGTCGGGCTGAACAGCGTGATCTCGAATATACTGGCGATCCTGTCCGTATCGGAGCTTGGTATCGCGACGGCAGTCGTGTACAATCTGTATCACGCGCTGGCGGTGCAGGATGAGCAGCAGATCGCGGGGCTTATGAATTTTTACCGCAGGGCATATAATGTTTTTGCGGTGGTCATCACGCTGCTCGGACTGGCAGTGATGCCGTATCTGCCACATTTTTTGAAAGAAAACCCTTTTTCCATGCGCTATGTGCATGTGATCTATCTGTTGTGGCTCGCGCGGACGGTCGCAGCCTACCTGCTGTCGTATCAGCGCTCCATTCTGATCGCGGATCAGCAGGAATACATCGTGAGCATTGTCGTTTTGATCGCGAATGTGCTGGATTATTCGGTGATCATCGTCCTTGTGTATGCGACCGGAGATTTTGTGCTGCCGCTGGCGTTAAACATTGTGATCGACACGGTCAGCAATCTTTGGATCCGCGCATATGTGAACCGCAGATATCCGTATCTGAGGCGCTTTCGGCACGCAAAGACTGAGCCTGCGCTGCGCAGGCAGGTATTTCATAACGTAAAAAATATATTTGCATCGCATCTGGCAGATAAGCTGCTCGTGGCGACGGATAACGTCATTATTTCGAGCTTTATCAGCGTGGCGTTTGTCGGACTTTACAATAACTATTGTCTGGTCATCAATGCTCTGACGAACATCACGCGGGCACTCGCCAATGCGGTGCAGCCGAGCATCGGTACGCTGTTTGTGCGTGATCACAGGCAGGGTGGAGAGCTGCTGCGGGGGATGACGTTTTTCTTTTTCCTCATTGCGGCATCGAGCGGCTGTGCCGTCTACAACGTGATCGGACCGTTTGTCAGTGACGTGTGGCTGGATGCAGGATATCTGCTCGATCCGTCCGTGGTCGCTGCCTGCGTGATCAATTATGTGGTGCTGCTTTTGTGCCTGCCGGTCACGGTCATGATGGGAGTGACCGGATTGTTTGATAGGGAGCGCAATATCGCGATCGTGTCCGCGCTGTGCAATATGGTACTTTCGCTCGGACTGGTCAAAACGTATGGGATCTACGGCGTTCTGGCGGGTACGCTGGCGGCGTATGTACTGCAGCTCGTCTGCCGCAGCGTCGTATTTCACCGCAGCTATCTCGAACAGCCGATGGCGCGGTATCTGTGCGACCTCGCAGAATATCTGGGGCTTGCACTGGCAGAAACATTACTGGTAAAAAGGCTCGCAGCCGCAGTATACGGTACAGGCGGGTGGCTTAGACTCCTGCTGCTGGCTTTGGCTGCGGCAGGACTGCCGCTTGGCATCAATCTTTTGCTTTTTGGAAGGAGCAGCCGCATGGCGGGGATCACGGCACTTTGGCGGCGGTCGAAGGATGAGAGAGAGGATGTGTGCGTCGGATGAAAAAGATCGCATTCTTTTCGGGTGACATCACAGGGATTGGAGGAACTGAGCGTGTGGCGGCAGTGCTGATGAACGAGCTGGCGGCGCAGGAAAACTATGAGATCAGCGTGATCAGTCTGACAAATGACAGAAAAGAACCGTCGTTCGCACTGTCGGAGAAGATCAAAAGTTATGCACTTGCAGAAAAAAAGGTGCGCGCAGGCTTGGGCTATCTGCCGTTCATTTTCCGGCTGCGTTCCTATGTGCGGGAGCACGGGATCGATGTGCTGATCGACATAGACGGTGTATTGGATGTGCTGTCGCTGCCGGTGCGTGCCATGACCGGTGTGCGTGTGATCTCGTGGGAGCATTTTTATTATTACGATGCGCGCGGCACATGGTATCGCAGACCGATACGCAGGCTGAGTGTGCATTTTGCGGATGCGATCGTGACGCTGACGGAGCGTGACCGCGACTTTTATCTGTCGCAGGGAGCATCACCGGAGCGCGTGCGCGCGATCCATAATCCCATGTATGAGGAAGTGTCAGCGGCTTCGCCGCGCGAACTGCCGGAGGGGAAAAAAGTGATATTCAGTGCCGGAGCACTGTCGGAGATCAAGGGCTTTGCACAGGTGCCGCTCATTGCGGCGTTGCTGAAAAAAAATTTCCCGATGCTCGATTTTGTCTGGGAGATCGCCGGCGAGGGCGTACAGCGGGCAGACATTGAGCGGCTCGCCGCGCAGTACGGCGTGTGTGATGAGATCCGTCTGCTCGGTCAGCAGACGGCGGAGGAGATGCGTGCACTTTATGCACATGCAGATCTGTATGTGATGACCTCTGAGCGGGAGGGCATGCCGATGGTGCTGCTCGAAGCAAAGCAGAACGGACTGCCGATCATAAGCTATGACATCCGTACCGGCCCGTTGGAGCTTATTTCAGATGGAAAAAACGGCTGTCTGATCCCATACAGCGGACAGCCGCAGACGGATACGGCAGCGATGGCAGCAGCGATCGGCGGTCTTTTGACAGATGCAGAACGCTATCGGGATTTTGCGCTGCACACGTCGGATGATCGTGACGATTTTTCGCTGGAGCACATCGCGGCGCAGTGGAACAGACTACTGGCGCAGATATTGGATGACTAGATTATGCATCTGCATAGTTCTGTTCGCAGCGACCGTTCCGGATCTCGTAGACGCGGTCGCAGATGTCGAGCACGGCATGGCGGTGTGTAGTTACGATACAGGTGCGCGGGTAATCGTCGCGCATGATATTTTTCAGAACGGCGGCTTCCGTGTCTGCATCCAGTGCAGAGGTCGCCTCATCTAAAAGCAGGATCGGTGCGCGTCGGAGCAGTGCGCGCGCGATGGACAGTCGCTGTGCCTGCCCTTCGGAGAGACCTTTGCCGCGTTCACCGATGGAGTGGTGGATGCCGTTCTTTAATTTTTCAACAAATTCCCATGCACAGGCAAGCCGCAGGGCGGCGATGATCTCCTCATCCGTGGCATCCTCACGGACGGCACGCATATTTTCTGCGATCGTGCCGGAAAACATGGTATTTCCCTGCGGAACA
>CAZERX010000189.1:0-3264 GCA_964515045.1 uncultured Eubacterium sp. | reverse complement strand
GAGGAGGACTGGACGTGTGAGGCACGCCGCTATTATTTTAATATTGTAGGAAAATACGGTGCGCAGGTGCAGGCATTGCTGAAAAAGGCAGCCACGCTGGACATTCAGATGATCTGCCCGCTCCATGGACCGATCTTAAAGGAGGATCTTGGCTACTATATCGGAAAATACAATACATGGAGCAGCTATGAGCCGGAGGATCACGGCATTTTCATCGCGTCAGCAACCATTCACGGAAATACGCGCGCTGCCGCAGAAAAACTCGCAGAAAAGCTCCGCGCAAAGACGGATCAGAAGGTTGCATTTACCGATCTGACCAGAGAGGATCTCGCAGAAGCAGTCGAGGATGCATTCCGCTATGACAGACTGGTGGTCTGCTGCCCGACCTATGACGGCGGACTGTTTCCGGTGATGGAGGATTTCCTGCATCATCTGAAGGCGAAGTCCTATCAGAAGCGTACCGTTGGCTTTGTGGAGAACGGCACATGGGCACCGACCGCAGCCAGACAGATGCGCGCGGCGTTCGAGGGCATGAAGGACATTATCATGCTCGATCCGACCGTGACGATCCGTTCCGTGCTGAATGCGGATTCTGAGGCACAGATGGATGCCTTGGCAGAAGCACTGCTCGCAGAATAATTTAGAAAGCCGATGCGCGTATGCGTATCGGCTTCTTTGCAATTTTTCTGAAAATAGTTAAGATTCAACGAAAATGTCCGATAAATATAATGAAAGGAATCATAACTGCCGCATGGCAGGTGTACACAAGGAGGTGGACATCGCAAAGACTGAATACAAATACCAGAACATCCTGCCGGTGGGTGCAGTCAGACAGATCCGGTATCTCCCCAGACAGGGACAGCAGAGCAGACAGGAGGATCGCAAGGGAAACGCGTTCCACGCATACTTTGAGATGCAGCTTGCCCGCGAAGCCCCGATGGAGAAAGATCAGCGTTTTCAGGCATATTGCTGAAAGGAGAATTAGCAGCACATGAAAACAGAACATGAGTAAAAGCGCCGTGTTGATACAGAGAATGTACGATGCGGCGCTTTTCGTATGCGTCTGGAGCGGATGCGCAGAGCGCGCGGAGAATCCTGCAAACGAGCATTTTTTTTATTGACATTTATAATAAAATGTGATATTTGAAATATATAATACATAATGCGCGATTCAAATTGCGCAGTGCGAGGAGGAAGAAACCAATGAATTATTATGAGAGCTGGCTGGACAGCGAGAAGGAGTGGATCAGTGAATACTGCCGCAAGACGAAGCGGATGAGTCTGCTGCAGGTGGTGCCGTTGGTGCTGATCGGTCTGACGGTTCTGTTTGGCGCGATGGGTTATCTTGACGGAACGATGCAGGCTGCACTCGAATCCGGATCGGCAGGACTGATGATCGGCGTTTTTGTGTGCCTGTGCTATATCCTGATCCTTTTTCCGATGTTAAGCCCCAAGCGTTTCCGCAGGCTCGTGAACGGCAGTGTAAAGGCTCTGAAGCTGAGTGAGAGTGAGCGTGAGCTGCTCGGACAGGAAATGCTGCATGCAGATCCCTCACATGTGATCGAATACCGGATCGATGCACCGAAAAAAAAGAATACACCGGCGAGATTTATCAAGACTCCGCATTTTGCGTATCTGGCGGGTACAGCGCCTTATGCGATCGTGATCCGAATGTCGGACATTGCAGAGATCGTACCGGAGGAGCGTGAGAAAACGCAGGTTACGCGCGGTGCCAAGATCAAAACCTACTATAAGTTTACGATGTTTGACATTGACTTTTTCCGAAAGGACAGAGCGGGTGGTGTGATGGAAGCGCTCGACATGGCAGATGAAACGATGGAGTTTTACGATTGCGATCTGCGCGATCACGTCATGGAGCTTCTGACTGAGGATACAGAATCATAGAGAAAAAGAGCGGAAAACCGCTCTTTTTTCTTGTGCGATAGGAAATTCCCTATCGCACAAGAGCACTCCGTGCAGGATCGCACTGCGGCGCAGGGGAATTATGTCGCTGAAGCGACCCGCCGCAGGCGGAGAATCCCGCGAGCGAGATTCTGACTTGTTTAATCTCCGCAACGGATGTATAATGTCAACAGTGGGATAGTTTGTCCGCACGCAGTAAGATGGGAGAAAAAGGAGAACAATCATGAACAAGGTCAGAACCAGATTTGCGCCAAGCCCGACGGGAAGGATGCACGTGGGAAACTTACGGACCGCGCTGTATACTTACCTCATTGCAAAGCATGAGGGCGGCGATTTTATATTGCGGATCGAGGACACGGATCAGGAACGCTTCATGGAGGAGGCGTTAGACATCATTTACCGGACACTCGACAAGACCGGCTTAAAGCACGACGAGGGACCGGACAAGGATGGCGGAGTCGGACCGTATGTGCAGAGTGAGCGCTGCGCGAGCGGTCTGTATATGGATTACGCCAAGCAGCTCATTGAAAAGGGAGCAGCGTATTACTGCTTCTGCGATAAGGAGCGTATCGACTCCCTGCGCCGAGAGGTGGCAGGCAAGGAGATCATGATGTATGACAAGCACTGTCTGCATCTGTCCAAGGAGGAGGTCGAGGCGAACCTTGCGGCAGGCAAGCCGTTCGTTATCCGTGCCAATATGCCGACGGAGGGAACGACGACCTTCCACGACGAGATCTACGGCGATATTTCCGCTCCGAATGAGGAGCTGGACGATATGATCCTGATCAAGTCGGACGGCTATCCGACCTACAATTTTGCAAATGTCGTAGACGATCATCTCATGGGGATCACACACGTGATCCGCGGCAGCGAGTATCTGTCGTCTGCACCGAAATATACGATCCTGTACAAAGCATTCGGATGGGAGGAGCCGAAGTACATCCACTGTCCGCTGATCGTCAACGAGGAGCATCAGAAGCTGTCCAAGCGCAGCGGTCACAGCTCCTACGAGGATTTGATCGAGCAGGGCTTCCTGTCAGAGGCGGTCGTAAATTTCGTGGCACTGCTCGGCTGGAGTCCGAGCGACAACCGCGAGATCTTTACGCTGGATGAGCTGGTGGAGGCGTTCGATTACAAGCATATCAGCAAGTCACCGGCGGTGTTTGACATGGTGAAGCTGCGCTGGATGAACGGCGAATACTTCAAGGCGATGGACGATGACCGCTTTTTTGAAATGGCAGAGCCGGTGATCCGCGAGGTGATCACAAAGGACTACGATCTGAAAAAGATCGCGCGCATGGTAAAGACGCGTATCGAGATCCTGCCGGACATCAAAGAGCA
>CAZERX010000188.1:0-3316 GCA_964515045.1 uncultured Eubacterium sp. | reverse complement strand
TGTCGTATTGGGACTTGAATACGATCTCACCGTTACGCTCTACGGCAATACGCTTGGGATCATAATTTGTTGTCATTAAATATTCCGATACTGTCTTTCCGGCAATATATTTCATTTCACCGTTTACCTTGACCAATGTATCACCTCCCCTTCGCCGCAGTGCTTTCATTTAATAGGGAATTAAAAAGGAGACATCCTCTGGATGCCTCCTGTAAAAAATCCCACATATCGACTTCCTACGGCGGCATTATCCGCATCAGGTTAAAGGGTCGAAGTTGGATTACTTCCTCTCAGCCTGCCTATACAAGCTCCCCTGTATTTTTTCTATCCATATTATAATACGCCCGATGATCTGAAAATACAAGCGCTTTGGTGAAAATTTTTCAAGCAATTTTTCATCTGCAAACCCAAAGCTCCACTGCTCACAGACAATACAGCGGCAGGTTCAAAAGCCTCTCCTGTTTTTCATAAGGTGCCATAGAAACGCGCACAGCAAGCTTCGGCTGATATTTTTCACAATAGGTTTTCAGACTTTTCGCGCGCAGGTTCATTGCCGCCTTCACCTCAAGCGGGATCACCTGCACACCGTCATCAACTACAAAATCCACCTCGCAGCTTCCGCGGTCATTGGTGTAATAATAGATACCGAGTCCTGACCTTGTGGTCAGTTGCTGGCACACATATTGCTCGGTCAGTGCGCCCTTAAATTCTGTGAAAATATCATTTCCATCCAAAAGCGTCTGCTGACGCAGTCCGGTCATGCAGCCCAGCAGACCAACATCCACGACAAACAGCTTGAACGCCTTCATATCCTCGTATGCCTTCAGCGGCAGACCAGCCGCATTCACCCTGCCGATGCGGTGTACCAGTCCGCAGTCACTCAGCCACATGAGCGCAGTCTCATAATCCTTAGCACGTGCGCCCTCCCGCACCAGTCCGTAAATGAATTTTTTATTTTCTTTCGCCAACTGCGCCGGTATGCTGTTCCATATCATTCGGAGCTTTGGCACGATCTCTGCGGGCGCATGTTTGGAAAAATCATATTCATATGCTTCCAATATACGCTGCTGGATCGCACGTACCTCATTAAAATCCTTTTCCTCCACATAGCTACAGACTGCTTCCGGCATTCCGCCAACGAAATAATACTGACGTAACGCATCCGCATAATGCTGCCTAAAGGCGGTGACCATTTCATAATCCTCACTTTCGATCAGCTCTGCAAAACGCGTTTCTCCGATCGCCATCAGAAATTCGCGGAAGGACAATGGATAGAGCTTTAGAAAATCCACTTTCCCGACCGGAAAAGATGTGCCCTCATGCAATGCGATACCGAGCAACGAACCGGCACAAACGATATGATACTGCGGCGCATCCTCGTAAAAATACTTTAACGATGCCAATGCCCGCGGTACTTCCTGTACTTCGTCAAAAATGAGCAATGTCTGCTGCGGGTCAATCTTTTTGCCGCTATACAGCTCCAAACCGCGAATGAGCCGTTCCGTGTTCAGATCCGCCGCAAAAAGATCCGCCATCCTCGTATTAGAATCGAAATTCACATATACGACATCCGCAAACGCCTGTCTGCCAAATTCTTTCATCAGCCAAGTTTTCCCTACCTGCCTTGCACCTTCGATGATCAATGGCTTACGATTCTTTTTTTCCTTCCATCGTTGTAAATGCTCAAGCGCAGATCTGTACATAAAAAGCTCCTTTCCACATCAGCGAAACGTATCCTTTCCCTTAGTATCGCACGTTCTCACAAAAAATACAACGAAAAAATGTTGTGCATCACACTTTTTACAGTGAAAAAATGTGACACGCAACATTTTATACAACGAACTTTGTATTAAACTTCCTCAGCCGCTTCCGGCTCTGCCACGATCGCGATGCCAAGCTCAGCGAGCTGTGCGGCATCGACCGTTCCGGGAGCTTCACTCATCAGATCCGAAGCGTCCTTCACCTTCGGGAATGCCATCACGTCACGGATGGATTCTGCATGTACCATATGCATGATCATCCGGTCAACGCCATATGCGAGTCCTGCGTGCGGCGGTACGCCATAAGAAAATGCATCCAGCAGGAAGCCAAACTGCTCATGCGCGCGCTCCTTGGTGAAACCGAGCACCTCAAACATTTTCTCCTGAATGTCACTCTGATGGATACGGACAGAGCCGCCGCCAAGCTCCGTACCGTTCAGCACGATATCGTATGCCTTCGCGCGCACACTGCCGGGGTCGGAATCAATATTCGCCCAATCCTCCTCCATCGGCATCGTGAACGGATGGTGCATTGCCATGAAACGGTTTTCCTCATCTGACCACTCAAGCAGCGGGAACTCCGTCACCCAAAGGAAATTGTACTGATCCTCGTCGATCAGACCAAGCTCTGCGCCAAGCTGCAGACGCAGCGCACCGAGCACATTCCAAACGATCTTATTTTTATCTGCTGCGAAAAGGAGCAGATCGCCTGCTTTACCGTTCATCGCAGCGACAAGTGCCGCAAGCTCCTCCTCGGTCATAAACTTTGTAAAGGAGGATTTGTAGCTTCCATCCTCATTGATGCAGAGATAAGCCAGTCCCTTTGCACCACAGCCCTTCGCGTATTCCACGAGCTTGTCGATCTTCTTTCGCGGCATTGCACCCTGCCCCTCGACATTGATGCCGCGCACGGAGCCGCCTGCCTCCAATGCACCGGTAAATACACCAAAGCCGCAGTTTTTCACGATGTCGGAAACATCGCAAAGCTCCATGCCGAAACGTGTATCCGGCTTGTCACTGCCGAAACGATCCATTGCCTCCTGCCAAGGCATCCGCGGCAGCGGCAGTGTGATGTCCACACCGATCGCTTCCTTGAATACATACTGCAGCAGACGCTCGTTCACATCCAGCACATCGTCGATATCCACGAACGAAAGCTCCATATCTGCCTGCGTGAACTCCGGCTGACGGTCAGCACGCAGATCCTCATCGCGGAAGCACTTTGCGATCTGGAAATAACGGTCATAGCCGCTCGCCATGAGCAACTGCTTGAACAGCTGCGGCGACTGCGGCAGGGCGTAAAAATGTCCCTGATGGATACGTGACGGAACAAGGTAATCACGCGCACCCTCCGGTGTGGATTTGCAGAGGATCGGTGTCTCGATCTCTAAAAAGCCTTCCTTTGCCATGAAGTCGCGCATCAGCATCAGCACACGGCTCCGCAGCATGAGATTCCGCTGGATATCCGGTCTGCGCAGATCCAGATAGCGGTATTTCAGTCTTGTTTCCTCGTTTGTCTTGCTGTTTTCCTCGATATGGAACGGCGGTGTTTCGGA
>CAZERX010000187.1:1263-3319 GCA_964515045.1 uncultured Eubacterium sp. | reverse complement strand
TGGATGCGCTGCCGGAGTGGCAGGTCACGGAGTATAGCGATGAACAGACATATTTTGATCTGATCTATCATTTTTATAAGTACGAAAAGAGATAGGGCACAGGGAGACAGGATTTATGGATATTACCGGAAAGAAATTAGTGGTAAAGGCGCTGCGTGAGGAAGGCGTAGATACGGTATTCGGCTACCCCGGCGGTATGGTCACGGATCTGTTTGATGAATTATACAAGGCGGAGGACATCCATGTTGTACTGCCGCGTCACGAGCAGGCGCTGATCCACGAAGCAGAGGGATATGCGCGGGCGACCGGAAGGGCGGGCGTATGTCTTGTGACGAGCGGCCCCGGAGCAACGAATATCGTGACCGGACTGGCGGATGCGCACTATGACAGCATACCGCTCGTTGTGATCACCGGACAGGTGCCCTTAAAGCTCATCGGAAACGATGCGTTTCAGGAGGTAGACATCGTCGGCATGACGCGCAGCATCACGAAATACGGTGTGACCGTGCGTGACCGTGCGGAGCTTGGCAGGGTGTTAAAGATGGCATTTCACATCGCAACGACCGGAAAACCCGGTCCCGTGCTGATCGATCTGCCGAAGGATATACAGAACCAGTCCGGCGATGCAGAGTATCCGCAGAAGGTGTCGATCCGCGGCTACAAGCCGAACACGTCCGTACATATCGGGCAGTTGAAAAAAGCATATAAGCTGCTGCAGACGGCGAAAAAGCCGCTCATCCTCGCAGGCGGCGGGGTGCATATCGCGGGCGCGGAGGAGCTGCTCTGTCGTTTTGCAGAAAAAACGCATGTGCCGGTCGTAACGACCGTTATGGGAAAGGGTGTGATGCCGGTCGGACACCGGCTGTATGTCGGCAACTGCGGAATGCACGGCAGATATGCCGCAAACCGTGCCGTCAGTGAGTGTGACGTGCTTTTTTCCATTGGAACGCGCTTTAACGACCGCATTACCGGTGAGCTGGAGGAATTTGCGCCGAATGCGCGGATCGTACATATCGACATCGACACGGCATCCATTTCCAGAAATGTAGTCGTGGATGTGCCGGTGGTATCAGACGCGCGTCTTGCGCTGGAAACGATGCTGGAGTGGGCGCGGTCGCGCAGCACCAAGAGCTGGCGAGACACCATCGCGGCATGGGAGCAGGAGAATCCGCTCGCCATGCGCACGGACAGAGGTATGAGTCCGCAGATGATCATGCAGGCGATCGACCGTGCGTATCCGGAGGGGATCGTCGTGACGGATGTCGGACAGCATCAGATGTGGGCATCCCAGTTCCTCGATTTCGGACCGGAAAAGCGTTTTATCACGTCCGGCGGACTCGGCACGATGGGCTTTGGTTTTCCGGCGGCGATCGGTGCCAAGATCGGTGCACCGGATACGGAGGTCGTATGCATCAGCGGCGACGGCGGTATGCAGATGAACATACAGGAGCTTGCCACGGCAGTCGTTGAGGAGGTGCCTCTGACGGTCTGCATTCTGAATAACTATTATCTTGGCATGGTGCGGCAGATCCAGCAGTTGTTTTACGGCAAGCGTTACAGCGCGACCTGCCTGCGCAGGCGAAAGAGCTGCCCGCCCGACTGCAAGGGACCGAATCCGAGCTGTCCGCCGTATGAACCGGATTTCGTAAAGCTGGCAGAAAGCTACGGTGCACATGCGATCCGCGTCACGGATGCATCGGAGATCGATGCGGCACTGGCGAAGGCAAAGGAATATACGGATGCTCCGACACTGATCGAATTTATGATCGCGACTGATGAGCTGGTGCTCCCGATGGTAAAGAGCGGAAATCCGATGAGTGAAATGATATTGAGATAAGGGAGGCGCAGGATGATAGACCGCAGCATGAAAAACAGATGGATCGCATTGTATGTGGAAAATACCGTCGGCGTACTGGCGAAGGTGTCCGGACTGTTTTCCGGAAAATCCTATAACCTCCAGTCTCTGACGGTCGGTACGACAGAGGATGAAACGGTTTCGCGCATGACGATCTGTGTAACGAGCGACGATGTGACCTTTGAGCAGATCAAAAAGCAG
>CAZERX010000187.1:0-1253 GCA_964515045.1 uncultured Eubacterium sp. | reverse complement strand
CAATGTACCGGTGCATATGAAGGAAATCCTTTTTGCAAAGGTAAAGAACATTACGCCTGCGGAAAAAGCAGAGATCTTTCAGTTTGCGCAGGTGTTTGAGGTGAAGGTGAAGGATATCGGCACGGACAGCGTGCTGCTCGAATGTATGCTCACGGAACGAAAGAACAACGAGCTGATCGCGCTCCTCCGCTCACGGTTTAAGCATATTGAGATCGTCCGCGGAGGTGCGGTGGCGATTGAATCCATCAGCACCTCCTGCAGATAAATCAAATGATAAAATGAGAAAGTCAGTCTATGGGATCAGCGCGCGAGGATCTCAAGGATCTCGGCGATATACATCGTGTGATAGTCCTTGTCCTTGTAAAAGCTGCCGTCGATGGAAGGATCTTTGAACTGCTCCGGCGTAAGACGCGTTGCGGACAGCTTGCGGCAGATGAACACGAGATTGCCCTCGTCGATGTAGGGTGTGCCGTCAGCGGCACGGTCGATATGCATTTTTGCATTTTTCAGCTTATCCTCGTTCCTGCCGGATACGGCACCGAAATATTTGAGCGCCGGACGGATCTCCTTGTCAGAGTGGTCAAAGAAGGTCAGTGAAAAGGTGTCCTGATCGTCGATAAACTCCTTTGTGTAGCGGCTGTCACGGACAAAGATGCTGACAACGTGCTTGCCCCAAAGCTCGCCGATGGTGCCCCAGCTTGCCGTCATGGTGTTGACCTTTGTTTCATCACCTGCGGTGATCGCCATCCACTCCGTACCGATCTTGGTGAAGGGGTTCAGCTCTAAAAGCTCTGTGGGATAAGGCTGGAATTTGTGCATATGGGTTTCTCCTTTTTTATAAAATGTTAGACTTATTATAGCACACGGATGGAATTGCGTGTGAAAAACTTCGCGCAAAGGACAAAAAAAGCAGGGCTGCCACAAAAAATGGATAAACTTTGAGAAACAGCTTGCAAAATAAGTCAATATTGTGTAGAATAAAACAAGTAATGATATGCGTGTACGCATGTACATCTGCAGGTGTGGCTGCAGAGGGGAAGAAATATTGTAAAGGATGGATAAGAGATGGCAAAGAGAATCTTGATTGCAGATGATGCAGCATTTATGCGGATGATGTTGAAGGATATTTTGACCAAGGGTGGCTATGAGATCGCAGGAGAAGCGGCTGATGGCAATGAAGCATTAGCAAAATACAAAGAAGTGAAGCCGGATCTTGTTACAATGGATATTACGATGCCGAATTGCGACGGAAT
>CAZERX010000186.1:0-3334 GCA_964515045.1 uncultured Eubacterium sp. | reverse complement strand
CCGATATTGCTCCGCTACGTCAGGTGGATGAAGCTACCTACTGTCTGGAGCTGTGGCACGGCCCCACCTGCGCGTTTAAAGACATGGCACTGCAGATGCTGCCTCACTTGCTGTCCGCCTCACTGGAAAAAACGCTGGAAAAACGTACTGCCTGCATCCTGACGGCGACCTCCGGTGATACCGGAAAGGCTGCACTTGCAGGCTTTGCAGACGTTGCGGGCACGCGGATCGTCGTATTTTATCCCAAGAACGGTGTCAGCCCGATACAGGAAAAGCAGATGGTGACACAGAAGGGTGAGAATACATATGTAGTCGGCATCAATGGCAATTTCGATCAGGCACAGACCGGTGTCAAGCAGATGTTTAATGATCGGGAGTTTGCAAAGCTGATGGATGAGAACGGCTATCAGTTTTCATCTGCGAACTCGATCAATATCGGACGACTGGTGCCGCAGATCGCTTATTATGTTTATGCGTATGCAAAATTGCTGAAAGAGGGAGTCATTGCGGACGGAGAAAAAATAAACGTCGTTG
The DNA here is from genome assembly GCA_964515045.1 of uncultured Eubacterium sp. Classification (GTDB taxonomy): domain Bacteria; phylum Bacillota; class Clostridia; order Lachnospirales; family Lachnospiraceae; genus W0P33-017. The sequence continues at coordinate 2,800 of CAZERX010000186.1, read as the reverse complement.
TTCCGACCGGTAATTTCGGAAATATCCTCGCCGCATTTTATGCAAAAAATATGGGGCTGCCGATCGCAAAGCTGATCTGCGCGTCCAATGAGAATAAGGTGCTGTATGATTTCTTTGCAACCGGCTCTTACGACAAAAACCGTGAATTTATGCTGACCAGCTCACCGTCTATGGATATTCTGATCTCCAGCAATTTAGAGCGTCTGATCTACCGTATCGCCGGAAATGACGCACAGAAGAATGCAGAGCTGATGAAGGCACTGAATGAGAGCGGCGTGTATGAGATCACACCGGAAATGCGTGCGCAGCTTGCGGACTTTGTCGGCGGCTATGCGACGGAGCAGGAGACTGCGGATACGATCCGTGCGCTGTACGAAAAGACCGGTTATGTCATTGATACCCATACGGCTGTCGCTGCATCTGTTTATGGAAAATATCGCAGTGAGAGCGGTGATGAGACCAAGACCGTGATCGCGAGCACTGCATCACCGTTCAAGTTCACCAGAAGCGTCATGACCGCGATCGACGGAAAATATGATGCACTCGGAGATTTCGAGCTGGTAGACGAGCTTTCAAAGATTGGAAATGTGACCGTTCCGCAGGCGATCGAGGAGATCCGTACCGCACCGGTACGCCACGACCATGTCTGTGAGGTCAGCGAGATGCCCGATACCGTAAAGGGATTTCTTGGGATCCGGTAATAAATGTAACAGATGGAGATAAAAAAGAGCTGTCCGTCGCGGGCAGCTCTTTTTTCGTATCATTTTATCTGTCTTTTATATACATTTTTTCAACTACGGCTCAAACACGATCATATTTACCGTACCGAACGGGAACATGGCAGGGAATACATAGGTGCGTGCGCCGATGTCGAGCGTCTGATCATTGCCGGATACCGGAGGCTCCAGTCCCAGCTCATCCGAATAGTAATTCGAGATATTTACGTTGAACAGACCGTTGTGGAGATTGATAAAGTCCTCCAGTGAAGCCTGTACATATTCGTCAAATGACCGGAACTGCTCAGATGCATAGCGGCTGGCGAACGTGACTGCCGTATCCTCAGACATATCGAGCACAACGGACACCGGATAGCTTCCGGTCACGCTCTGTGAAGCGTAACGCTTGGTCTGATACGCATCATCCAGTACGATCGGGCGGAGCAGTGTGAAATCGCTGCCGACAAATCGGATCAGATTGTTCAGCAGAAGCTGTAAGTATTCTGCCTGATATTTTTTATTCGAGCTGTCGAGTGTGCTGCAGTAATTCTGTACAAGACTCAGAATGGAACCACCGTTTTCGTTCGGCAGATCCTCCTCATGGATGGAGTTTTTCTGAATGTATTCGTTGACAAGTGCGTGGAAGGTTTCCTGATCAAATACATGCTGCTCCTCAAGGATCTGGCCAAGCAGCAGATATTTGGGGTACTGCGAACCTAAAAGCTCATCCACCTGCGCTTCGGAAAGGTAGCCCTTGTCCACGCACAGCTCGCCGAAACGCTTATCCGTATGGGTCTGTGCGATGCGGATGTCCTCGATCTGCTCCGCAGTCATGAGACCTGCATGCATTGCCAGCGTTCCGAGCTGGATATGTGCCGTTGTTTCTTTTTCCATTGCATCAATGAGCTGTTCTCTGGTCACAACACCTTTGTTTAAGAGAAAACCGCCAAAAAATTGAACAAACATAACTTAAATTCCTCTATTCGTATAGTGATTGATTGTCATAGGGTTACCATCTAGTTGAATCTCGCAGAAACGAGCGCCTTGATCTGTTCAGCCTGAAGCGGCTTCTGGATGAAGTCTTTCGCACCGGCTTCGATCGCTGCCTTTAGCTGCTGCTGTGTGCCGATGGATGAAACAATGATGATCTGGGCGTTTGCATCCTCAGCCATGATCTCTCTGACTGCGGAGATGCCGTCCTTGATCGGCATGATGATATCAAGAAATACCAGATCCGGTTTTTCTGCAAGGTATAGCTCGACAGCTTCACTTCCGTTGACGGCTTCTACAAAATTAGTAGCTCCCATAGAAGCAAGAACATCCTTTAATTGTTTGCGGGCGAGGATCGAGTCATCACCGATTAAGATTTTTGCATCCGTTATTTGCATAGCTGTACTCCTTTGATAAAAAATATTGCGTGCGACCGTGCAAAAGAGCGCACGACCACGATTCTTTATTAAAAATATACAACTTTATCGTAAAAAGGGCAACAGCTATTTCACATATTTCATAAATAATTATTTTGAGGAGCAGTATTTTATTTCAAATTGGCTTGGCAAACCCGCACCGATGCGTTATAATGTAAGAAGTTTTTTGAAAAGACAACAAAAAGCAACAAAATGTAACAGGCAGAAATATTTAAGAAAGAATGGAGTAAACGTGTAATGGATTCAGATGCAATTATGATGCTGTTTGATGTGATCATCTTTTTTTATGGTCTGTATATGGTGTACAGCGGTTATCAGATGCGGAAAACGCATCAGCCGTCGAACCTGATCATCAATCAGACGGAGCTGGTCGGTGCGCGGGATCTGAAGGGCTTCTGCGATGCCATGTTCAAGCCACTCGTGATCTTTGGCGTGCTCGCGATGATCTACGGTGTGGTCGGTTATGTCAATGACCAGTATCTTGAGATCCCGATGATGAATTTCTTTGCAGTAGCGCTGTTTTTGATCCTCTGTATCTGGTTTATGAAAATGATCAAGAAAAATAAGGCGAAATACTTACAGTAAAAGAAAAACAGAAAAACGACAGTCGCCGCCACCCATAAAATGGGTGGCTCGAGACGCTGGCTATAAGCCCTT
>CAZERX010000185.1:0-3366 GCA_964515045.1 uncultured Eubacterium sp. | reverse complement strand
CATGGAGATAATCATCGGCAGCGACATATTGATCAGCAGCCTGCCCTCCGACATCGTTCCCATCTTATTTTCCTGTCTGACTTCTTCCAAAATAAATTCCTCCTCATGACCGGCACATCCGAAAAAGCCGCACGGCTTCAGAGCTGCATCAGATGTGCATAGTCGCCGAGCGCTTCCTTGAATGACACCTTTTTATCCTTTGTCAGCTCGATCTGGATCGCGCGCACCAGATGCGGCATACCGACGGCTCTGCCCTCTGCTGCCGCAAAAAAGGCTGCGTTCCAGACCGTATTTTTGATCTGACCGCCGGAAAACTCAAACTGTGTGCTCAGGTAGTCAAAGTCAATGCCCTCCTGCGGTGTCTCAGGCGCAAAGGCTGACTGCCAGATCTCCTTTCGCGTGGCGGCATCCGGTATCGGGAAATGGATCACGAAACGGATGCGGCGCATGAACGCGGCATCAATATTCTGACTGAAATTGGATGAAAAAATGATGATACCGTCAAATTCCTCCATCCGCTGCAAAAGATACGATACCTCTGAATTGGCGTAACGATCCTTGGATTCCTTAACCTCACTCCGTTTTCCGATGATCGCATCTGCTTCATCAAAAAACAGGATCATATTGCTGCGCTCCGCGCGCCGGAACACATCCTCCAAGCGCTTTTCCGTTTCACCGATGTATTTATCCACCATCTGTGACAGATCGACCTTGAAAAGCTCCAGTCCGAGGATGCCTGCCATCACATGGACTGCCATCGTCTTACCGGTACCCGGCGGTCCTGTGAAAAGTGCGCTGACACATGTTCCGTAGGAATAACGGCTGCCGAGCTTCCACTCGTCCATCACGAGCCGCCGCTGCTCTACCTGCGCACAGATGTCCATGATCGTGCGCTTTTGCGTGGCAGGGAGCTTCAGATCGTCATAGGTATAATGCGTTTCCACGCGCTTGATATTATCGTATCTGCCATCATCCAATAACTCATAACAATAACGGAAAACCTCCGCACTGTCAATAGGCATTCCGCTCTGCGTGTGCGAAAGCCGCTGTACGACCTGCTCGATCCTGCCAATCGGCAGCTTCATCTTGACGGTCAGCTCCCGACAGGGAAGCACGTCCTCACCCAGATATTTTCTGCCGAAATACTCCCACGCCGCATAATTTTCGTCGCGCCCCATCACGCTGCATTCGCCCGCTATGACCGGCACGGCAAGCTGCGGTACGAGCTTGACACCCTCCGCGGTGCTGAGCAGCAGCGGTCGCTTCGACGGCGCATCAGCGATCCCTGCCGCATATGCCATCCGCACGGTCTTTCCATATTCCTCTGCCATGATGCGCACCCGACTCAGCACCTGCGGCTCATTCGGCAGACCGGTCACGGCAAGCCACACATCATTGAACAGCACCTCGCGGAGCAGCCTGCGGAGCTGATGCAGCAGGCTTCCCATATCTCCGAGGAACGCGGCATCTGCCATCAGAAGCCGTCTGCCGCAGCGGTCTGACAGCGCACGCAGCAGAAACCGCCGTCCGCTGTACGGCTCACCGCTCACATGGATCACGGCAGGCTCGGACTGCCCCTCCGCACCGGCGAGCGCCGTATAACGCGTATACAGCCGGTCAAACAACCGCTCTTGAAAGATCGGCTCAGACTGCTCCGACGGCGTGTGCCAGTCGAGGAATGTCGGACTTAGGAGTGAAAGATCCGCTCCGCCGCAGAGCCAGTCCACCAGACGGTCATCTGCACGCAGCACCGTTGTCATAAAATGCTCCGTCGGATATTCCGCCAGAAGCAGCAGCTCCACGCGCCGGTATGCGTCCCTCGTTTCTGCAAAATAGTCGAGCACCTCACGCTCGCCGCAGATCAGCCGCGCCGCCAGCTCGATCGTCGCCCCGCCTGCCGTACCGTGACAGAGCGTTTCATAGAGTGCTCCCGCCGCAGGCTCCATATAATAGAGCACGGCAAGCTGGACACCCGTCAGCGCGATCTGTCCTGCGAGATCCTGCGGGTGCAGCAAAAGGAGCAGCAGCTGCTGCTCCCGTTTTCCTGCAAAATCATCGGTTTCCTCCCAGACATCCGAAAGCCACATCCGCGTCAGCTCATCCAGCTCCTCCGATGTCAGATCCGCGGACAAAAGCCCTGCATAGCTCTGCAGCAGCTCCGTATATCCGTTTTCCTTCAGATAACAGGAGATCCTGCCGGCAGCCAGTGCCGCGAGCCGCCTCATGCCACGCCTCCGGCTGCTTCCTTCTCCCGAATCGCTTCCTCAATCCGCTTTTTGATGTCATTGTACTGCGCGAGCAGTGACTGAAGTCCCTGCGGCAGTGCCTTCTGCTCCTCTGCCGACATCGTTGACAAAACCATCGGTATCATCATACCCTTGCTCGCCATCGTGAATACCTCATTCCGCGCACCGGTCATTTCATCGCCCTTCTGTGCGTACCCACCCGAGCTTCTGGCTCGTATCATAGCCGCTGGCTCACCGGTCACCAGCGTACTCATAATGTAATCCATAACATCACCCTTGCCCTTTTGGAACACGTCCGCATTCATCACTCCGTTTTTCAGATGTGAAATATATCCCAAACCGTTGTCTGACATCAGATACCGTTCCAGTATCCGGTACAGATCCTGCGTGACATTCAGCGAATAGTCATTATAATTATGCGCAATGCCATTTTCTTTCTGCAGGGTCTGTACATCACCCGTCATTTTCGTAAAATCCACCCCCGATGCGTCCAGCGCATGCATATATTGGGAATAACTATTCTCCGTGCCTTTGAATAAGTTTTTCCGCATCTGCACGTCTTTTTTCCCGATATCTGTATTAGAATTCCGGATGCCCAATGCCGTAAGCGCACCGGAAGTCTTTGCCATTTCCGCCGTATGCTCCTTATTTGCCCATGTTGCATTTGAGTTCTGTACTGCCTCCGGCATCAGAGCCATGCTCTCCTCCTTCAGAGCCTGCGGGATTTCTTCCGATTCGATCGCACCGACCGCATTTCTTGCCGCAGCGCTCTTCTTTGCAAATCTGTCCAATCTTCTCTTTTTGCGGCCTTCTTTTGTGAACAGCCCTCTGATCCAGTCCGTAAAACCGCCCTGCTCTGCGCCTGCCGGTGCACTCTCCTGTACGCTTCCGGTGACGATGCCCTGCTGCATCGTATGTGCCAGCTCATGTGCCACCAATCCTCTGCTCGCCGCATCCGGCGCACCGAGAATGCCTTTCTTAAAGTAAATATCTGCTCCCACTGCCAGTGCATCCGTACCTGCCGCGCGCACACGCGCCTCGGCAGCCAGATCCTCATGCATGCGGATCCCCGAAAAATCAGTGTGGTACGCACGGCTCCTGTCGCGCACGCCATCCGAGC
>CAZERX010000184.1:0-3479 GCA_964515045.1 uncultured Eubacterium sp. | reverse complement strand
GCCGTGGATCGGCCATACAAGCAGCCGATACCGGTCGAGGCGGCATTCCGCCACCTGCACCGGATGGCAGAGCAGGGAGCAATCGACGAAAAGCTGCTGGAGCTGTTCGAGCGCAGTCATGCGTGGGAAAATGAAGGAGGACAGAATGGCTGAAAAGGGGGAACATATGAAAATATCACAGATACCGACGAATGCGGTGGTCCAGATCCGCGTGTCGCGGGGAGAAAGAAAATTTGAATGTCTGGCGGTCGTCGTGGCGACGCGGGAGAATGAGCTTTTTCTGGCTCCGATCAAGTATGAAGGGCAGATCATAGACTTTTCGGCAGAAAATATACAGATCGTCACATTTTACGTGAACGAAAAGCGGCAGGCATATGGCTGGAGCGGCTGCCGCATCCGCAAGGACACCTATATGGGAAAGCTCTGTCACCGACTCGCCACCAAGCGCGACAGCGTGCGCGTCAACCGCAGGGAGGAGCCGCGCATCCGCACGGAGCTGAACGCGATCCTGCGCACGGCGACGGACGATAAGGAGCATAAGATCATCGTGCGCAATTACAGTCAGAACGGCATCGGCTTCGTCTGCTCCAAAAAGATCGACGATCGGGACTGGCAGTTGTCCTCCGTGATCTTTGAGGATCCGTCACAGCCGTTCCGTATCGTGCTGCGCGTGCATGTCCTGCGCATCATCGAGCTGCCGAACGGCATGTATAAGTATGGTGCCACGATCCAGCAGCCGGACGCAGAATGGCAGAAGTATGTGGAAAACAAGCTGGAAACGATCCGTGAGCATCAGGATGAAAATGGACAGTGAGGCATTGACAGCCGCACGCGGCTGTGGTAGCATATCACCGAGGTAAAGTGAAGCGCCGCAGGCGGCGCAAAGGGAGGAAAATAATATGAAAAAGAAACAATTACTGGCAGCGGCCATGGTTGCTGTGATGACAGCAGGAATGCTGGTCGGATGCGGATCAAAGAGTGATGATAAGACATTTACCGTAGGCTTTGACGCAGAATATCCGCCGTATGGTTATATGGATGATAACGGTGAGTACACCGGTTTTGATCTGGAGCTTGCCGAAGCAGTCTGCGAGATGGAAGGCTGGACACTGGAAAAGAAGCCGATCGACTGGAATTCTAAGGATATGGAGCTGGAGAGCGGTGCGATCGACTGTATCTGGAACGGCTTTACGATGGACGGCAGAGAGGATGATTACACATGGTCACAGGCATATGTGGACAACAGTCAGGTCATCGTCGTGGCTGAGGATGCCGGTATTGAGTCACTGGCAGATCTTGCCGGAAAGACCGTTGGCGTGCAGGCAGCCAGTGCCGCACTGACACTGCTGCAGGAGGATCAGGCAGCACTCGCAGAGACCTTTGCAGGTATGCAGGAGTTTGCAGATTATAACAGCGCATTCGTAGAGCTGCAGGCAGGATCTGTAGATGCAGTCGCTATGGATATCGGAGTTGCAAATTATCAGATCAAGACGCGCGGTGAGGGCTACAAGGTGCTTTCAGAGGTGCTCAATTCCGAGAAATATGCAGTCGGCTTCAAAAAGGGAAATGATTCTCTCTGCAAGACCGTGGATGCAGACCTGACCAAGCTCGCAGAGGATGGAACCATCGCAGAGCTTGCAGAAAAGTACGAGATCTCGGATCTGATCTGTATCGGAAAGTAAGAACGGGCAGCACGGCTGCTTTTGGAGGAATATACATATGTCAACCGCTATGATTTTACAACAGTTGGCGGGAGGAATGCTAAAGTCCATCAGTATTTTCTGCTGGACTTTACTTTTCTCGCTGCCGCTCGGACTGCTGATCGCATTCGGACGGATGTCTAAGGTGAAGCTGTTTGGACGCTTCCGCATCGTGCGCGGCATCACCAAGCTCTATATTGATATCATGAGGGGAACGCCGCTCATGCTGCAGCTTATGGTCGTATTTTACGGGCCGTTTTATCTGTGGGGCGCGGATATCGGCGGCTTCCGTTATCCGGCGATCATTCTCGCCTTTACGATCAATTATGCGGCATATTTCGCGGAGATCTACCGCTCCGGCATTGAATCCATGCCGAAGGGACAGTATGAGGCTGCGGAGGTGCTGGGCTATACGAAGGAGCAGACCTTCTGCTTTATCATACTGCCGCAGGTGATCAAGCGCGTGCTGCCGTCCATCACGAATGAAATGGTGACGCTCGTCAAGGATACGTCGCTCGCATTTTCACTTGCCTATATGGAAATGTTTACGATCGCAAAGCAGATCGCGGCAAAGGAGACGACCTTTGTGCCGTTCGTAGTGGCTGCGGTGTTCTATTTTATATTCAACTGGCTCGTGTCTGCGGGTATGACATGGCTGGAAGAAAAGCTGAATTACTACAGATAGGAGGAGCGCGGAATGGATATTTTACGAATGGAACATATCAAAAAGAGCTTCGACGGTCTGGAGGTACTGAAGGATATCTCACTGTCTGTCAGTGAGGGAGAGGTGCTCGCGATCATCGGACCGTCCGGCTCCGGCAAATCGACGCTCATGCGATGTGCGGTCATGCTGGAAACGATCGACGGCGGCGAGATCGAATATGTTGGCGGCAAAGCGGCTTGGACGGATGAGAATGGGGTCGTGCACCGCGCAGGCAAGGCGGAGAGCAGGGAGATCCGCAGGGATTTTGGCATGGTATTCCAGAATTTCCAGCTTTTTCCGCATTATTCCGTGCTGAAAAACGTGATGGACGCACCGATCCGCGTGCAGAAGCGGGAGCGTGCCGAGGTGGAACGCGAAGCACGTGCACTGCTTGAAAAAATGGGGCTTGCCGACAAGGCGGATGCCTATCCGTACCAGTTGTCCGGCGGACAGCAGCAGCGTGTGTCGATCGCACGTGCACTGGCGATGAACCCGAAGATCTTATTTTTCGATGAGCCGACCTCAGCGCTCGATCCGGAGCTGACCGGCGATATCCTGCGTGTGATCAAGGATCTGGCGGCAGAGCATATGACGATGGTCATTGTGACGCATGAAATGAATTTCGCGCGCAATGTTGCCGATCACATCATATTCATGGAGCATGGGGTGATCGTACAGGAGGGCACGCCGGAGGAAGTGTTCGATGCCGGAAATGTGCGGCTGCAGGAATTTCTTGGAAAATACGAGGCAGATTGAGCAGGCAGAAGTTTTTAACGTTTTCTGTGTCGATGGGATTTTTTGCTTGCAGGCAGCAGAAAGCTGTGTTATAGTAAACAAAAGAGGGAAAACCAAAGAAGCGGCTTACCCCTTGAATATGTTATTCTAACCTCTTGCGAGGTCAGCCGTCATTATTCGTGGTAATGGCGGCTATTTTTTACCCTTGAAGATTGTGTAGCACAATCCCACAAGGGAAACAATGAGTATACAAAACTGAAATAAATCAGAATATGTAATCATCGTCATCCCTCCTTTCCTATGATCGGAGGGGTGCACCCCTCCGCAACAGAGGGTAAGCC
>CAZERX010000183.1:0-3490 GCA_964515045.1 uncultured Eubacterium sp. | reverse complement strand
TTCCAATCCTGTAAGACAGATGCCGTAAATTATGATTTTGGCGGAATTACTGTCTTATCGGCACACGGGAAAACGGTTCTTTCTTTTTTATTTACCGATTCTATTTACCTAGTTCAGCATTCCGTGAAACAGCTCAAGCATCGTTTTCAGCTCATCGAGCGGAAGCTGCCCCGGAGCAGATGCCTTTCCGGCAGAAGCAAACGTCACTGCCGAGCCAAAAAGCTCTCCGCTGATCCGGCTGAATGCGCCAAGCCCCGCCATCGACATCGTGATGACCGGACACGCATCATGCAGACGGTGCATCTCCTCTGTCACGGATAAAAGCGTCAGCACATCGCGTGCATCCTGCGGCATAACGGCTATTTTCGCAAGATCTGCGCCCAGCGCCTGCATCTCACACAGCCGTGCGACCAATTCCTCCTTCGGCGGTGTCGCCGTGAAATCGTGATTGGACGCGATCACACGGACACCTGCATCGTGTGCCGCGCGGATCAGCGGTGTCAGCACCTCTGCGCCAAGAAATAATTCTGCATCTATGAGATCGACCGCGCCGCTCTGCGCCACAGCCGCATTCAGTCTCCGGTAATCCTCCGGTGTGATCGCACGTTCGCCGCCCTCAGCCGCCGTCCGAAAGGTGAAAAGCAGCACCTTTTCCCGCAGCACCGCACGAAGCTCTGCCGCCATCCGCAGCACCGCCTCCGTATCGGATGCGTGCTCATACCAGTCCACACGCCATTCTGCCAGCTCTGCCGGAAGCTCTGCGATGCGGTGTGCTTCTGTCAGAAGCTCCTCTGCCGTCACACCTGTCATCGGCACGCAGATTTTCGGCATTCCCTCCCCGATGACTGTATTTCTGATCCTAACCGGTGTCATATGATTTCCTTCCTTTTCAGACTCTCGGATGAGCCTGCTTGTATACTTCTCTGATCCTGCGGTCAGACAACTGCATATAGATCTGCGTGGTCGCGATATCCGAATGCCCCATCAGCTCCTGCACGGATTTCAGATCTGCTCCGTTTCCGAGCAGATGCGCCGCAAAGGAATGACGCAGGGTGTGCGGGGTGATCTCCTCGTCAAGTCCCGCCTGTCTGCCGTAATATTTTACGATCTTCCAAAAGCCCTGCCTGCTCATCGGCTCACCGGAGCAGTTCGTGAATAACAGGGTACAGTTCTCGTCCGTCACGAGCTTCGGCCGGCTCTTTTTCAGATACAGCTCCAGCGCCTCACGCGCGTTTCTGCCAAACGGCACGGTGCGTTCCTTCCGTCCGTCCCGACAGGTCACATATTCCAGTGACAGATTGATATCCGTAAGCTCCAGCGTGATCAGCTCCGACACGCGGATGCCGGTCGCATACAAAAGCTCCATCATTGCCTTGTCGCGCAGCTCCTTCGGTGCCTGTGACGACGGCTGATCCAAAAGCCGCACGATCTGTGCCTGCGAAAGGATCTCCGGTGCTTTTTTCTCAATTTTCGGAGCAACGAGCTTTCCGGCAGGATTGTCCTCTCTCAGACCGACCGACACCTGCCATGCAAAAAACGCGCGCACGCTCGCGATAAAACGCGAGATCGTAGCAGCCTTGCGTCCCTGCTCCTCCATATTTCGGATATACGCCTGCAGCAGCGGTGTATCTGCCTGCTCAAAGGCTGTGAAACCCTGCGCGGTCATATGATCCATCAGCTTTTTCAGATCTCTGGCATATGCACTCTCCGTATTTTCCGTTGTCTGCCGATACTCGTGCATATACGCGATAAACGCCTCTATCTGTTCTGTCATGCAATTCTTCATGCAATCATCCGCCCTTTTCCCGCCGTATCTGACATGTCAGACCACTCCAGCGAAAATGTGTCTTTACTATACCAAAATATTACAAAAAATGCAAATAAAATGTAATATTTTTATAACATTTTTAATAATTTCTGTAATATTGACGGATTGATGTAAGATTCAAGTAATATTCCGGCGCACAGGAACAGCGTGAGCAGGAGTCCGACAAACAGATCCCGCAGATGTTCCCGCGTCCTGCGGTGCGTGCTCCACTCGACAAGCACCAGAAAATACGGCACATAGGCGAGAAGCTGCGGAAATACGGCTGCTGCACAGACGAGCAGCCCCTTTGCGGCAAATGCGGCGATCACCATCACGCAGAAATAACCGTATGCAAAGCCGTTCCACGCAACGAAGCAGCTATGTACGCATCTGCCCCGCGTCAGCGCCGCGAGGACAAATAACGCTGCTCCGATCCCGCCTCTGACACAGCAGACATGCCAGAGCAGTGCATGTGACGACACGGCAGTATCGGATAACTGCTGCACATATGAGCGGCTTTCTGCCGCTCCGCCCGAAAAATCCGTGATCCCCCAAAAATTGCCGGCAAATATGCCTGCCACAAAGCTGACGAAAAACACTGCCGCCAGCCATTGCCGCATGGACAGTCTCTGCGGATGCATCGCATCGCTCCTCCTGCCGCTCTCTTATCTCTAGTTTATGCGATACTTATTTTTGTATGCCAGCAAAGCAGCCACGGTCTTTCCGTCCTGCAGTGTACCGTCGTAGATCATGTCACAGAGCTGATCCAGATCACATGCTTCTATCTCCACATATTCATCGGGATCCAAATGCTGCTTGGAAGGCACGAGATCATGCGCCACATAAATGTCGATAAACTCATCGCAGTACGCCACCGTCGGACGGAGCGAAAGCAGAAATTCCAGATTGTCACTGCGATAGCCGGTCTCCTCCTCCAGCTCACGCGCTGCACAGCGGATCGTTTCCTCCTCCGTGTTGTCACGCGCACCGGCGGGGATCTCCAGTGTGATCCGGTCTAAAGCATTTCGGAACTGGCGCACCATGAGGATCTTGCCATCCGGCAGCACCGGAACGACCGCAGCCGCACCCTTTCTGTGATGCACGAGATCCCAATGCGCGATCCGACCGTCCGGCAGCTCCATCGTATCACTGTAAAAATCTACGATCGCACCCTTGTGTTTCAATTCACGTTCCAGTCTTTTGATATTATTTTCCATTTTGTATTCCTCCGTTTTCTATATTTTCTCATTATTTCTTTCATTGTTTCCTTCATTGTAAAAGGCGTTAAGATCCATAAATCTTAACGCCTTATCAAATCAGTCTTTCAAACCGGATGCGCTGCTTACTTGGCGTAATCTGTCACACGCGATTCACGTATCACATTTACCTTGATCTGACCCGGATATTCTAATTCTGCTTCAATCTGCTTAGAAATATCCCTTGCCAGAATAACCATATCAGCATCGCTGATTTGTTCAGGAACTACCATTACACGAACTTCGCGTCCTGCCTGAACAGCAAAAGATTTGTCAACTCCCTTAAAACCGTTTGTGATATCCTCTAACTGCTTCAGACGGTTTGTGTATGTTTCCAACGTCTCTCTTCTTGCACCCGGTCTTGCCGCAGAAATCGTATCTGCTGCCTGAACGATACAAGATATAAGACTTGTTGGCTCAACATCGC
>CAZERX010000182.1:0-3524 GCA_964515045.1 uncultured Eubacterium sp. | reverse complement strand
TATATATTTGGAGATAAACTCCTTTGCACTAGCAAAACCACCATCCAGATAGATCGCACCGATCAACGCCTCCAGCGCATCCGATAAAATGGATTTCCGCTGCCGTCCGCCGGTCATGTCCTCACCTTTTCCGAGCAGCAGATAGTCTCCCAGTTGGATCTCCTTGGTACAAAATGCGAGCGTCGGCTCACATACCAGACTTGCGCGCAGCTTGGTCAGCTCGCCCTCCGGCAGATCCGGGTATTTGTGATACAAAAATTCACTCGACACGATCTCTAATACCGCATCGCCCAAAAACTCCAGACGTTCATTGTCTGAGCCTTTCTTCATATGCTTTTCATTCGCATACGAGCTGTGTGTGAGTGCCTGTGTCAGCAGACCCGCCTGCTGAAACTGATAGCCGATCACCGGCTGTAATTCGATAGGTCTTTTCACGTTGTTCTCCTTTTCTGGCGCATGGATACCGCCGTTCTCCGAAAAAAAGCGGAGGTGCCTTGATGCAGCGCCTCCGTTCCCTCGTCCGTGAGATTAGTTTAATGCATTTTTGATCTGCTCAACCGCATCTCCGACAGTGCTGATCTTTTCGGCTTCCTCGGTCGGAATCTCAATGTCAAATTCCTCCTCGATACCCATGATGATCTGGAAAATATCCAGTGAGTCAGCGCCTAGATCGTCAATAAATGTCGTGTCCTCGGTAATCTCGTCCTTGTCCACATTCAGCACTTCCACGATGATTTTTTTCAGCTTTTCTAATTCCATTTTTTCTAATCCTTTCTCTATCTATGATTCTGTTTTACGCCTCATCCGGCGATCCTACCAATATGTTTTCGCGGATCCTGTCGTTGATCGACTGCTGCTTAAAAGTCACACACTGCAGGATTGAATTTTTCACCTCAGTCGCCTTGGCGCTGCCATGCGTCTTAACGACCAAACCCTTGCAGCCGAGCAGCGGTGCTCCGCCATACGCAGACGCATCAAACGACTTGAGCGTTTTCTTCAATGCAGGCAGGGCAAGTGCCGCGCCGATCTTACTCTTTAAGGTGCTCATCAGACCCTTTTTGATCACACCGATCAGCGTTGCCGCAAGTCCCTCGTACAGCTTTAGGATCACATTGCCGACGAACGCCTCACACACGATCACGTCTGCCGCACCGTGCGGGATCTCCCGCGCTTCAATGCTGCCGATAAAATTGATGCCCTCACACGCCTTCAGCAGCGGAAAAGTCTCCTTGACGAGTGCATTTCCCTTTTCCTCCTCCGCGCCGATATTTACGATCGCCACACGCGGATTTTTCACGCCGACGACATGCTCCATGTAGATCGAACCCATCTGCGCGAACTGCACGAGATGTGACGGACGCGCATCTACGTTCGCGCCGCAGTCAACGAGCAGCGATACGCCCTTTTCGGTCGGGATCAGCGGTGCCAGCGGCGGCCGTTCAATGCCGCGGATCCTGCCGACGATCAACTGTCCGCCTGCAAGGATCGCACCGGAGCTTCCGGCAGATACGAATGCATCTGCTTCGCCGTGCTTTACCATATTCATTCCTACAACGATCGACGAATCCTTTTTTTTGCGGATCGCTACGACCGGCGGCTCTGCCATCTCGATCGTCTCCGTCGCATTCCGAATGTCAATCTGCTCCTTCGGATACTCATAGTCTGCCAGAGCCTGCTTAATGACTGCCTCCTGACCGACCAGTGTCACCCGTATGTCGGTATTTTCCTTCACTGCTTCGACTGCACCCTTGATGATCTCCTGCGGTGCATTGTCTCCGCCCATAGCATCCAATGCTACATGAACTGTTTCTGACATATCATTCCTCCTCACGCGCTTTGTCAGCACGCCTAAAGGGACTATACTATAACTTCCTGCAAAAATCAAGAAGTATGGAGATTTATTAAAAAGAATCCCACACGGAGTGCTTTCCTACCATATAAAAAAGAGCCGTAAGCACGACTCTTTTTTTGAAAACTTCATTAGTCCTGAGGAATGATCTCTTTCTTATTATATGTTCCACAGTTCTTGCAAACTCTGTGAGGCATCATCAGCTCGCCGCACTTGCTGCACTTTACTAATGTAGGAGCAGACATTTTCCAGTTTGCACGTCTTCTATCACGTCTGCCTTTGGAAGACTTGTTCTTAGGACAAATTGACATCGGGTTACACCTCCTTAAACTTATTAAATACATCCTGAAACTGTGCCATGCGCGGATCTAACTCGCCCTGCTCACAGCTGCAGGCATCGAAATTCAAATTCGTGCCGCATTTTGGGCAAATCCCTTTACATGCGGGACTACACAAAACCTTTGCCGGCCAGTTCACCAAAACCTCGTTGTAGATCAGACGATCCACATCCAGCACACGATCCTCATCAATAAAGACCGCGGCTTCATCGCCATCGTCCTTCGCCTCCTCAGGATCATCCTTTAACGGTATGACCTTTTGAAGCTCCAGATGGAACGGATAGTCCACATCCTCCAGACAACGATCACATGGAATCCGAACCGTCGCATCCGTCTCGCCGGAAAGCCGCAGCCGCCTGCCTTCTTCATTGGCGATCGTCAACTCGAATGGTTCACCTGCCTGGATCGGAAACTCACCCTGACGGGAGTGAAAGCTGACCATGTCAATCTGGACTTTTCGTTTGATCTCCCTGTTTTCCAGAGAGTATACATCAGAAATATCTATTTTCATGATCCGTCTCCTATCCACACTTTTCCTATTATATCTATCGCGAAAAAGTTTGTCAATATATTTTTTATTTTAATAACGCAACTGTCTCGCGCGCGATCGCAAGCTCCTCGTTGGTCGGCACGATCCATACCGGCACCTTGGAATCGGGTGTAGAGATCGCGATCTCCTTGCCGCGTCCGTTATCGTTGACTTCCTCATCTAAGGTGATGCCGAGATATCCGAGACGGCGTACCACCTTACGGCGGACGATCTCATCATTTTCTCCCAGTCCTGCGGTAAATGCGATGGCATCCACACCGTTCATCGCTGCCACATACGCACCGATGTATTTTACCACGCGATAGCAGAATACATCCACTGCCATCTCGCAGCGCTCGTTGCCTGCTGCCGCGCCTGCCTGCAGATCACGGAAATCGGAGGATACGCCGGAAAGTCCCTGCACACCGGACTTCTTGTTCAGAACCTCCATAATGCCGTTGATGTCTAAGTTTTCCTTTTTGCAGATAAACTCCATGACTGAGGGATCGATGTCACCGGAGCGTGTTCCCATAATGAGTCCCTCTAAGGGTGACAGACCCATGGAGGTATCGACGGATTTGCCGCCGTCTACGGCACATACAGAGGATCCGTTTCCTAAATGACATACGATGATCTTCAGATCCTCGATCGGCTTGCCTAAAAGCTCTGCCATACGCTTAGACACGAAGCTGTGGCTGGTGCCGTGGAAACCGTATTTGCGGATGCGGTATTTCTCATAATACTCATACGGGATACCGTACATATATGCTTCTAAGGGCATCGTCTGATGGAATGCGGTGTCGAACAC
>CAZERX010000181.1:0-3583 GCA_964515045.1 uncultured Eubacterium sp. | reverse complement strand
ATCTCGCTCGCGAGATTCTCCGCCTGCGGCGGGTCGCTTTAGCGACGAGATTCCCATTCGCCGCAGTGCGCTCCTGCACGGAGTGCTTTTATGTAGCAGGAAATATCCTGCTACATAAAAAACCGTCACCCATTGGGGTGACGGCATGCTGTTGAAGCTCATCAAAAGCTAGTCAACTAAGTACGGTTTGATGACCTCTAAGATCTCCTCAGTGTTTGCCTCAGAATGGATGGCAAGCTCGATCGGCTTAGACAGATCCAGACTGAAGATACCCATGATCGACTTTGCATCGATGACGTATCTGCCTGAGATCAGGTCGAAGTCAAAGTCAAACTGTGTAATGGAATTGACGAAGGACTTTACCTTGTCAATGGAATTAAGAGAAATCTGTACAGTTTTCATTATCAAAAACCCTCCTTGGAAAAACGTTTTCATCTATTGACATAGTACCGTTTTTCAGAGGAAAAGTCAACTCATTAAAGGAATAAAAAATCGTGAAAAAAGTATCAAATACGCGGACTGCGGCACTGCACAATCTGGGCTGCAAGGTAAATGCATATGAAACGGAGGCGATGCAGCAGCAGTTGATCGAAGCAGGCTATACGATCGTAGATTTCACGGAGCCTGCGGATGTTTATGTGATCAACACCTGCTCTGTCACCAATATCGCTGACCGGAAATCCAGACAGATGCTGCACCGCGCGAGAAAGCAGAATCCCGATGCGGTCATTGTAGCGGCAGGCTGCTACGTGCAGTCGGCAGACGAAAAGCTGCGAAAGGATCTCGCCATCGACATTCTGATCGGAAATAACAGAAAGACGGAGCTTGCCGCGCTCCTTATGCAGTATGACAGGGAGCGTGCGCGTGTGGCAGACATCATAGACATCAATGACGGCACGCAGGACTATGAGGATATGATGCTTGGAAGCACCGGAGAGCACACCCGCGCATTCTTAAAGGTTCAGGACGGCTGCAATCAGTTTTGCAGCTACTGTATCATACCGTATACGCGCGGCAGGGTGCGGAGCCGTGACCCGCAGAGCGTCTGCGCGGAGGCAGAACGGCTGGCGGCAGAGGGCTATCACGAGCTGGTGCTGACCGGCATCCATTTAAGCTCCTACGGAGCAGGGGATGATTTCGGGCTGATCGACCTCATACGCCTGCTGCATGACATTGACGGTATCGAGCGCATCCGCCTCGGCTCCTTAGAGCCGCGCATCATCACGGAAGCGTTCGTTTCAGAGCTTCGGGCGCTGCCGAAGGTGTGCCCGCATTTTCACCTGTCGCTGCAGAGCGGCTGTGACGAAACACTCCGCCGCATGAACCGTAAATATACGACGGCAGAATATGCAGAAAGCTGTGCGCTCCTGCGGCATGCGTATGTGCATCCTGCGATCACCACGGATGTCATTACGGGATTTCCGGCAGAGAGTGACGCAGAATTTGCGCAGACCAGACGTTTTTTAGAGCAGATCGGATTTTACGAAATGCACATTTTTCCGTATTCCAAGCGCCGCGGCACGCGGGCTGAGCGGATGCCGGAGCAGATACCGGAGCAGGTCAAAAAGGCGCGGAGCGCAGAGCTTCTTGCCCTAGAGCGGGAGCAGTCGCGCGCGTTCCGTGAATATTATACCGGCAGAACGGTTACGGTACTGTTTGAGGAGGAGATCCTGCTTGACGGCAGGCGTTATATGACAGGCTTTACGCCGGAATATGTGCGTCTTGCGATGGAGCTTTCACCGGAGGACTGTGCGGAAAAATATGTCAACCGGCTCTGCACGGGTACGGTCGGTGAGGCGCTGACAGACGAAATATTCCGTTTTGTGCGCGCATGAGCCGGTACGCCGATTTAGAGGTTGAATTTTTTGTACAGTTATATTAAAATAGACTAGAATCGTGCTTGGAAGCCAGACGGTACAAAAGAGAGCACATATGAGGGCGTGAAATTATGCAGGATAAAAATCAGACACAATTTTTCAAAGTGGAGAAAGAACCGGAGATTCAGGTAAAGGATGTTCTGGAGATCGTTTACCGTTCTTTGTCGGAGAAAGGCTACAATCCGCTGAATCAGATCGTGGGTTATATCATGTCGGGCGATCCGACCTATATCACCAGCCACAACAACGCGCGCAGCCTGATCATGAAGGTTGAGCGGGACGAGCTGGTAGAGGAGCTGCTCGCTGATTATATCAAAAAGAACCTTCAGAAATAGGAGACAGGCAGTATGCGGATCATGGGATTGGATTTCGGATCCAAAACGGTCGGTGTCGCAGTCAGTGATCCGTTAGGCATCACGGCGCAGGGTGTGGAGATCATCCGGCGCAAGTCAGAGAACAAGCTGCGGCAGACACTGGCGCGGATCGAGGAGCTTGTCGGGGAATATGAGGTCACGGAGCTGGTGCTTGGCTATCCGAAGAATATGAACGGGACCGAGGGCGTGCGCTGTGAAAAGACGAAGGAATTTCAGGAGATGCTGCAGAGACGGACGGGACTTCCGGTCGCTCTGTGGGATGAACGGCTGACAACGGTAGCGGCTGACCGTGCCATGCTTGAGGCAGGGTTGGATCACCGCGAGCGGAAGGAACATGTGGATGAGATAGCGGCAGTGCTCATACTGCAGGGCTATATGGCGGCGAAACACTGACCGCGCATCGGAAGGATGTGGAGGACACGATGGAAAAGGTTGTATTTACAGATCCGGTTGACGGAGAAACCGTAGAATTTTACGTTTTGGAACAAACAAAAATGGGCGGATATAATTATATTTTGGTGACTGAGGATGAGGATGGCGACTGTGACTGCTATATCATGAAGGAAACCATTGAATCCGACGGCGAATCTACCTACGATATGGTGGAGGACGACACGGAATTAAACGCACTTGCAAAAGTATTTGCTGAGATGATGGAGGACGTAGAGATCGTATAGCTGCGAACGAGCGGAACAGCTTCTGATCGCTCCGAGTGATCCGGCAGGGACTTCTGTGAGTCACATATCCGAACGCAACGAACAGGAGGTTTCATTTGAAGAAAGAAAAACAGAATAATAAGTTGAAGATCATTCCTTTAGGCGGTTTAGAGCAGATAGGAATGAATATTACTGCCTTCGAATACGGAGACAGTATTATTGTGGTTGATTGCGGATTGTCATTCCCAGAGGACGATATGTTGGGAATAGACCTTGTTATTCCGGATGTGACATATCTTAAGGAAAACATCGATAAAGTGAGAAGCTTCGTCATTACACACGGACATGAGGACCATATCGGTGCTATTCCGTATGTACTTAAAGAGGTTAATGTTCCGGTTTATGCGACAAAGCTTACCATTGCACTTATTGAGAGTAAGCTTTCAGAACATGGGCTTTCCGAAAAGGTAAGAACACAAGTTGTAAAATATGGACAAACATTTACATTCGGAGAGATTAAAGTTGAATTTATCAGAACTAATCATAGCATTGCTGATGCTGCTGCACTTGCAATATTTACTCCTGCAGGTGTGATTGTGCATACAGGTGATTTCAAGGTTGACTATACACCTGTATTTGGTGATATGATAGATTTGCAACGTTTTGGTGAACTTGG
>CAZERX010000180.1:0-3642 GCA_964515045.1 uncultured Eubacterium sp. | reverse complement strand
GTCACTGGAAGGAATATTTCCCGAACCATGACTACGATACCAACTATGGTCTGAGCGAATCCATCGGTCCTGGCGCAGTGCATCTGGGTGTCGAGAACATCCACAAGGTCGGCGCGATCGGTGTCCCCGGCTACGGCTGGCAGTGTAAGATCTGCGACGAAAACGGCGCAGAGGTCGCACAGGGCGAGGTCGGCGAGCTGGTGCTGAAGGGTCCCGGTGTCATGGAGTGCTACTACAACGACGAAAAAGCGACCGCTGAGGTATTAAAGGACGGCTGGCTCTTTACCGGCGATATGGCGCGTCAGGATGAGGACGGCTTCTACTATCTCGTAGACCGCAAAAAGGATGTCATCATCAGCGGCGGTGAAAACCTCTATCCGGTACAGATCGAGGACTTCATCCGTCAGCACAATGCCGTACACGATGTCGCTGTCATCGGACTGCCCGACAAGCGTCTCGGCGAGATCGCGGCTGCGATCATCGAATTAAAGGACGGTGTCACCTGCAGCGAGGAGGAGATCAACGATTTCTGTATGGATATGCCCCGCTACAAGCGTCCGAAAAAAATCATTTTCGCGGAAATCCCGAGAAACCCGACCGGAAAGATCGAGAAGCCGAAGCTGCGTGAGATCTACTGCGGCAAGCGTCTCGTGGAAGCCGAGAGCAAGGGCTGATAAAAATCCCTGCACCGGATATGGTGCAGGGATTTTTTATGCTTCCGATACGCGTTTCCGTTCCGGAAGCTGTGCAAGGATCACTGCCGCAAAGATCAGCACACACCCGAAAAGCTCACGACCGGAGAGCTTCTGCCCGAGCAGCAGCCAGCCGGCGAGTGCAGAAAAAACGGATTCCAGACTGCAAAGGAGCGTTGCGATCGTCGCATTGTAGTTTTTCTGTCCAAGGATCTGCAGGGTGTACGCGACACCGGACGAGAGCACGCCCGCGTACAGCACCGGAGCTGCCGCAGCCATGATCGCCGAGAACGACGGCTGTTCCACAATGAGCATCACGACACCGGACAAGACACCGCAGACCAGAAACTGGATGCAGCTCATCTTCACGCCGTCCACCAGCGGTGAAAAATAATCGATCACCAGAATGTGGAACGAAAACAGCACGGCACAGACCGTCAGATACAGATCTCCGCGCTCCAGCGAAAATGATCCGGTCATACACAGCAGATAAAATCCGACCAGCGCGATCACGACACTCACCCAGATCGTCCAGCGGTTACGCTTGCCGAGCAGCAGTCCGATCACCGGCACGATCACAATATAGAGTGCCGTGAGAAAGCCCGCCTTGCCGACTGACGTATACTGGATACCGATCTGCTGCATGTTCGTAGCCAAACATAAGCAAACGCCGCATGATATTCCGCCGAGCAGTAATATTTTCCGGTTCGCCCGCTCTGCGCTCCGCACGGCTACTGACTTTTTCCGGTCAAACAGCGCAATCACCGGAAGCAGCACGACAAAGCCGATCAGACTGCGCGCGCATGTAAATGTAAACGGTTCTACATAATCCATCCCTACGCTCTGTGCAACAAACGCGCCGCCCCAGATCAGGGCGGCGGCGATGAGCATAAATGGATTTTTCCAATTCATTCGGTTCATGGTACTAAGACTGATGGGTCAGCTCGCTGACAGCCTCGGTCAGACGATCCAGCTCCTCTTTGATCTGATGGTTGCACGCACCAAAATCCGCAGCCAGAGAACCGACCTTGTTCGCTACGATCGCAAAGCCCTTGCCTGCCTCACCGGCACGCGCAGACTCGATCGATGCATTGAGCGCGAGGATCTTCTGATTTTTCTCCAGCTTATCAAGATCCTTGGTGTAGGAATTGATATTGTGGATATAGGAAACAACATTCTCGATGCCGTTCTTTGCCTCCTCATGGCTGGAACGCTCATTCGCATGATAATATGCGTTGCTGACCATCGTGTTGACCACAACGCCGAGAAGCTGTGCACCTGCACGGATCGTTTCCTCGGAGCTGACGCGGATCTTTGAAAGCGCGTCAATATATGTATCGGGGTCAATGCCAAGCTCCTCCGCGATCGCACGGAACTTACCCTCATCCGGCTCTGACGGCAGGATCTGTCCGCCGATGATCTTTCCGAAATAATGTCCGTCCACGATGATATCCTGACTGAAATCCATCAGTCCTGCGTGACAGAAATAAGTGCCTTTGCCCTCGCGGTCACATTTCAGACAGCGCTTGGCACCCTCCTCACAGCCTCTGGTGTATTTCACACAGAAATCGGTAAATCCGATCTCTCCGGTAATATATTCACCCTGATCATCCAGTGCGATCGTTGCCATACCGGTCGCCTTTGACCACTCGGTAAGAATTTCCTCCAGTTGGTTTAAGTCCACAAAATCACGAATGTTCATTAGATTACCCCCTAAGTCGGTCTTTGGTTTAGTTAAAATAATCATACCATATTTCCCATGTAAAGCAAACACAAAAATGATAAAAAAGTGTCAAAATCCGCGCAAATCCTACGGTAAAAACAGCCGATATCAAAAGGGACGCTCCGCACA
The DNA here is from genome assembly GCA_964515045.1 of uncultured Eubacterium sp. Taxonomy (GTDB): domain Bacteria; phylum Bacillota; class Clostridia; order Lachnospirales; family Lachnospiraceae; genus W0P33-017. Next base: position 1,098 of record CAZERX010000180.1, on the reverse strand, counting down.
CGGCGAAACGTCCCTTTTTTCATATAATTTAGAGAGAAAATGAAAAATGTGAAATAACCGTTTTTACTCACTGCGCTTCTTTGATACGACATCAAAGATAACGGCTGCTAATAATACAAGTCCTTTTACGACCTTCTGATAGTTGGCATCGACACCCATGATCGACATACCAAGGTTGATGACACCCATCAGTACCGCACCGACGATAACGCCCGGTACCGTACCGGTTCCGCCGTAAGCAGATGCGCCGCCGATGAAGCAGGAGCCGATGGCATCCATCTCGTAGTTCTGACCGTAGGTCGGCTGTGCCGAGGTCATACGTGCGATGGTCAGCATTCCGGCAAGTGCGGATAACAGACCCATGTTCGCATACGCAAGGAAGTATACGTTATTCGTATTGATACCGGAGAGCTTGGTTGCCTTTTCATTGCCGCCGACTGCATAGAAGTAACGTCCGGTCGTCGTCATGGAAGTGATGTAGCCGTAGATCAGCACGATCACGAGAACCCATACGAGCGCGGTTGGGATGCCCTTATACTTCGACAGGCTGTAAGAAAACCATAAGATCACGGCACTGAGGACAACGGTCTTTGCAACTAATGATCCAAAGGATCCGGTCTCATAGCCCTTGGATTTCTTGCTCAGATATCCCTTCACCTGAATGATCGCGAAGATCGTCACTGCGATCACACCGGCGAGCATACAGGTCACATTGAAGCCCTCGTTTCCAAAAAAATCCGGTATGTAACAGTCTGCGCCGCCGCCAAACAGGTTGATGAACAGCTCATTTTTGATCGAAATGGTCATACCATCCAGCACCACGTTTGACAAGCCTCGGAATGCGAGCATTCCGGCAAGTGTCGTGATGAACGGCGGTACATGTACATAAGCGATCCAGAAGCCCTGCCATGCGCCGATGGCTGTTCCGACAAGGAGCATTACAAGGATGCTGACCCATACGTTCACGCCCTTATTCTCCATCAGTGTCGCGCCGACAGCGCCGACGAAGCAGACGATGGAGCCGACTGACAGGTCAATGTTACCACCGGTCAGGATACAGCGCAGCATACCGGTCGCAAGCACGAACACATATGCATT
>CAZERX010000179.1:0-3685 GCA_964515045.1 uncultured Eubacterium sp. | reverse complement strand
GCCGTTATATACGCAGTTATCGATTGTGACGTTTTTGCCGTAAGCAACAATACCGCCGGCATAAGTTGAGCCGCTTTGGGTTTTGGCTTTAACGCTTCCGTCTTCTTTTGCGGTTACGGTGATATTTGAAATTTTACCGTCGGACATATATCCCATAAAACCGGCATATTGATACCAATATTCCAAGTCGCGCTGAATATCCATACCGCTGACTGTATAGCCGTTGCCGTTCAGACTTCCGTAGAACGGGCGGTCGGCAGTACCGATGGGAACCCAATATTTTGTGAGTTCAAAATCGTTGGTGATGATATAGTTTCCGTACATATTGTTGCGTATTGCGTCTAATTCTTCTTCCGTTCCGATTTCGAGCGGAACAACGGAAATCGTCGTTTCGGACACATGGTCTGCGGCACACTTCTGGATCGCAGTCACAACGTAATCCTTCGCTTTCTTTCCGGCTTCTTCCTTTGCGCGGGTCTCCATTTCCTTGATCAATTTTGCAGTGTCAAGTTTTACATCATCTTCAACGGTTTTCAAAAGAAATTCTTTTGCTTGTTCGGAGGTCAGACCTGAAATTCTTTCCAGTTCCTGTACTCGCTGTTCATTGAGCTTTGAGACTTCTGCTTTCTGCCTCTTGATCTCCTCTTCCTTAGCTGCAAAGCTCGCTTCACGCCGTTCAATAGATTCGAGCTTCTTGTCCAGATTGGACTCCTTCTGCTCGACACGACGCTCCGCACGCTGAACCTCAGATCTGCGTTCCTTGATCTCGCGATCCAGTTCATTCTTTGTCTTGATGGATTCTTCCTTCACTTCCAACAAAGACTCGCGTTTCTTTGCTTCAGCAGTCTTAACGGCATCGTCAATGATAGCACGCGCCTTTTCCTCGGCACTGCCGATCTTGGAATCAGCCTTCTTCTGCTGAACCTGATTGACAACGACAGCCGTAACAACAACTGCAACAACTAAGGTGATCAGGACGGCAATCACGAGAGTAACAACACTTACCATCACAGGAGCACCTCCTTATTAAATTTTCATTGTACATATAACAAAAAATCGTACATCTGTCATAACTACAACAATAAAATTTTATCCTTTATTGTACATTATGTCAAGTGATTTATACGTTTAGTTCACGGCAAATGTCACCGCTCCGAAATCCCCTGCGCATCAGATAACCGTACATCCTGCGCTGTGCCGCTTGATCCGCAGTCTTTGGATCATACCCGCGCTTCTGCATGAGTGCACGTATCATCTGCTGCTCGTCGCGCTCCTCCTCGCAGCCGTCCAGTGCCGCGTCGATCGTTTCCCCCGATACGCCGCGCCGCTGCAGCTCCATACGGAGCCTGCCGCTGCTCTTTTCACTGCCATGCAGACGGATGTAGGAGTCGGCATAACGCGCATCGTCTATGTAATGATAGCTTTTGACATAGGCAACGGCTTCCTCCGCGAGATCCTGCGGATAACCGCCCTCACACAGCTTCTGCAGAAGCCCTGCTTCCGTCCGATCCATATGCTCCAGCAGGTGCATGGCACGCTTCTTGGCACGCTTTCCCATAGTTTCCCTGCGGACCTTTTCATAATCCGCGTCTGCAAGGAGCATTCCCTCACGCAGCCCGTAGGCACGAAGCTCTGACGCATACAGCGTCCACTCCTCGCCGTTATCAAGATGCAGGCACCGTCTGCCCTTTGCAGACGGCTCGATCCGCTCGATCACGACCTCCATGCCTATTCGACCTCAGCAGCCGCTTCCGCCGTCACGCCACCTGCCTGCTCCGGCTCGTCGCCGATGCCGTAGTGCGCACGCACCTTTGCCTCGATCTCGCTGCAGATCTCCGGATTGGAGGCGAGATACTGCTTGGCATTCTCGCGTCCCTGTCCGATCTTTTCACCATTGTAGGCGTACCACGCGCCCGACTTATTCACTACGTCAATATCTGCCGCAAGGTCTAAGATATCACCCTCTCTGGAGATACCCTTTCCGAACATGATATCAAACTCTGCCTCACGGAACGGCGGTGCGACCTTATTTTTCACCACCTTGACACGTGTATGGTTACCGATCACCTCACCTGCCTGCTTGAGCGCCTCCACGCGGCGCACATCCAGACGCACGGAGGAGTAGAATTTCAGCGCGCGTCCGCCGGTCGTCGTCTCCGGATTTCCGAACATGATGCCGACCTTCTCACGGAGCTGGTTGATAAAGATCACGATACAGTTTGACTTGCTGATGACCGCGGTCAGCTTGCGGAGCGCCTGCGACATCAGACGTGCCTGTAAGCCGACATGCGAATCTCCCATGTCGCCGTCGATCTCCGCCTTCGGTACGAGCGCCGCCACAGAATCGACGATCACGATATCGACCGCACCGGAGCGCACCATCGTCTCCGTGATCTCCAGCGCCTGCTCTCCGTTATCCGGCTGTGATATGTAGAGATTGTCAATGTCTACATATCACAGCCGGATCCAGCGCGTGCTCCGCGTCAATAAAGCCCGCGATGCCGCCTGCCTTCTGCACCTCTGCGACACAATGCAGTGCAACGGTCGTCTTACCGGAGGATTCCGGTCCGTAGATCTCAACGATACGTCCTTTCGGCAGTCCGCCGAGTCCGAGCGCTAAGTCAAGGCTCAGTGCTCCGGTCGGGACAGTCTCTACGTTCATTGCCGCGGACGGATCGCCCAGCTTCATCACGGATCCCTTTCCATACTGCTTCTCGATCTGTGCGATTGCCGCATCCAGTGCTTTTAATTTATTCTCATCTGCCATTGTTCTGATTCCTTTCGTCTTTTCTTATTTTTTCACAATACATTCCGTTCTGTCCGCATCATTCGTTGTTTTGCGAACATCTGTTCGTGTCTAAGGATATACTAATACACCTGACTTCAAATGTCAACAGGGATTTCAAAAAAGAACTTCAAACTCCAAAAAAGAACACCCGCGAACGGGTGCTCTCATTATATACGTTCTTTATCCCTGCGTCAAGACTCTGCGTGTCCGTCACGCTTTGCGGCTGCCTGCGTGAGCAGGGCGAGGATCTCCTCTTTGCCGGTGCAGCCGACGCTTTTTCCGGCAAACATGCCGAGGTTCATCGTTACGAGCATCGGGATGTCCATCACGCCGTACCGGAGCGCAAGCCCTGCCTGCTCGTCCACGTTGATCTTTCCGAACGTGTATGACGCTCCGTATTCCTCCGACAGCTCCTCCACGATGGGCGAGAGCATCCTGCACGGCTCACACCAGTCTGCGTAGAAATCCAGCAGGACGGGTTTTTCGCTTTTCATTACGATGTCGTCAAAATTTTCCTCTGTGATCTGTATGACTGCCATTTTTTCTCCTTTTTCTTATATTGCTGAAATGTGCGTATCCTGCACATTCCCTGCAGATATTATCGTCCAAACTCCGACAGCTTCAGTCCCTCGTTCCGGTCGAGCGTCATGCCGACACTCCACGCATTGACGAACAGGAGCAGCGGATTTCCTTTCAGATCCATGATCTTTTTCATGTCTGACGTGCCGCTCAGCCTGTCCATATCGACCTCATCCTTATTTTCGATCCATCGGATGTGCTCATACGGCAGGTTTTCCAGACGGATGTCCACGTTGTACTCGTTTTCCAGACGGAATTTTAACACGTCAAACTGCAGGACACCGACCACGCCGACGATGATCTCCTCCATGCCGCCCT
>CAZERX010000178.1:0-3742 GCA_964515045.1 uncultured Eubacterium sp. | reverse complement strand
GAGATCCGCCGTCAGTTCGGTATGCAGGGTCGTCATCCCGCAAATCTCTGCCCGAACACTAAGGAGGGCAAGCCGAGCTGTCACAACTGCGGCGGTCACTGCGGCAGCAAGTCAGCAGCGACTCCGGAGCAGAATGAGCTGGTAGCTGATATTACCAAGAAAGTAATGGCTCAGTTAGGATTAAAATAATCCGTGGATGAGCATGGCTTAGAAAAAATTGTTGAAGCCGTCGTGCAGGCAGTCAGTCAGCAGACACGCGATGCCGGTGCAGTGTGTGATGTCACGCTGGACATGGCAAAGCAACTGATAGCGGCAGTGGAGCAGAGAGCAGCGCAGATGGGTGTGAACGCAGTCATCGCCGTAGCCAATAAGGGAGCCAATCCGGTAGCTGTTCACTGTATGGATCACTCTTACATTGCAAGCTATGACATTGCCTTTAACAAAGCGTATACATGCGCAGCGTTGAAGATGCCGACCACGATATTAAAGGAGCTTGCCCAGCCGGGCGGCGCACTTTATGGCATTCAGCATACGAATGGCGGCAGGATCGTGATTTTCGGAGGCGGTATACCGATCATGGTGAACGGACAGTGCATCGGCGGCTTAGGCGTGAGCGGCGGCAGCGAAGCACAGGATACCGAGCTTGCCGAATCTGCACAGGCTGTCATTGACCAGTTTTGAAGGAGGAAGCCAACATGGCAGTAAGTGAAGCTGAATTAAAAGCCATTGTGTCAGCCGTCGTTGCACAGGTTCAGACCGGCGACGAGGTACCGAAGGCGCAGCTTGGTATTTTTAATGACATGAATACAGCGATCGCGGCAGCGAAGGATGCGCAGAAGATCATGCAGCGCATGCCGATGGATATGAGGGAAAAGATCCTCACAAAGATCCGTGAGCTGACCAAGGAAAACGCAGAGATCCTTGCAAAGATGGCTGTAGAGGAGACCGGAATGGGTAACGTGGGAGACAAGATCTTAAAGCATCAGCTCCTCGCAGAAAAGACCCCCGGTACAGAGGATATTACGACAACGGCATGGTCGGGTGATCGGGGTCTGACTCTGATCGAGATGGGACCGTTTGGTGTCATCGGAGCGATCTGCCCCTGCACGAATCCTTCCGAGACCGTACTCTGTAATGCGATCGGAATGCTCGCAGGCGGAAATACCGTTGTATTCTGCCCGCACCCGCAGGCAGTAAAGACTTCATTGTACGCAGTAGACCTGATCAATCGTGCGTCACTCGCAGTCGGAGGTCCCTGCAACGTAGCGGTTGCACTGGCAAACCCTACGATGGAGTCCAGCAACATCATGATGAAGCATCCGGACATCCCGCTGATCGCAGCGACCGGAGGACCGGGTGTCGTAACGGCAGTCCTTTCATCCGGTAAGAGAGGCATCGGAGCCGGAGCAGGCAATCCGCCCGCACTGGTAGACGAGACCGCGGATATCCGCAAGGCTGCACGCGACATCGTGAACGGCTGTACGTTTGATAACAACCTGCCCTGCATCGCAGAGAAAGAGGTTGTCTGTGTGGACAGTGTCTGTGATGAGCTGATCCACTGGATGTTAGAGGAGGACGACTGCTACATGGCATCGCCGGAGGAGCAGCAGAAGCTGATCGACACCGTGCTTGCCGGCGGCAGACTGAACCGCAAATGTGTCGGACGGAGTGCACGAACACTGCTTTCCATGATCGGAGTCAATGCACCGGCGAATATCCGCTGCATCATCTTCGAGGGAGAGAAAGAGCATCCGCTGATCAAGGAGGAGCTGATGATGCCGATCCTCGGCATCGTTCGTGCAAAGGATATCGATGATGCCATCGACAAGGCTGTATGGTTAGAGCATGGCTGCCGCCATTCCGCTCACATGCATTCCAAGAATGTCGAGAATCTGACGAGATTCGGACAGGCGATCGATACCGCCATTTTTGTAAAAAATGGTCCGAGCTACGCGGCACTCGGCTTCGGCGGCGAAGGCTTCTGTACCTTCACCATCGCATCCCGCACCGGTGAGGGACTGACCTCAGCCAGCACCTTTACCAAGAGACGGCGCTGCGTCATGAGCGACAGCTTATGTATTCGCTAGTAGGAGGACAAAGAAATGGCAGTAAATGAAAAAGATATAGAAGCCATCGTAAAATCCGTTTTAGATGGCATGAGAGATCCGAGCGCACTTGCCGGCAGCACCGCTGCAGCAGCTTCCGGAGCGATCCCGAAGACGGCTCATGTGGCAATGCTGACCGACTTAAAGCACTTTGACATTAAGGAGTTTCCGATGCCGGAGGTTGGCGACGATGACATCCTCGTAAAGGTTGAAGGCTGCGGCGTGTGCGGAACGGATGCACATGAATTTAAGGTAGATCCGTTCGGACTCATTCCGGTCGCACTCGGACATGAGGGCACCGGCGAGATCGTAAAGATGGGTAAGAACGTCAAAAAGGATTCCGCAGGAAAAGACGTAAAGGTTGGCGACAAGATCGTTACCTGCATGATCTTTAAGGACAATCCGGACATCACGATGTATGATCTGAACAAGCAGAACGTTGGCGGAGCTGACGTATACGGCTTGCTTCCCGATGACGACTGTCATCTGAACGGATGGTTCGCAGATTACATTCTGATCCGCGGTGCACTTGGCTCTACATTCTTTAATGTGAGTGATCTGGATCTGGATTCCAGAATACTGATCGAGCCGTGTGCGGTTCTGATCCACGCCGTAGAGCGTGCAAAGACGACCGGAATCCTGCGTTTCAACAGCCGCGTGGTCGTACAGGGCTGCGGACCGATCGGTCTGATCTGTATCGTGGTGCTGCGCACGATGGGTATTGAAAATATCGTCGCAGTAGACGGAAATGAGCAGCGTTTAGAGTTCGCCAAAAAGATGGGCGCAGAGAAGTCCGTCAACTTCATGAACTACAAGGGAGTGGAAGCACTCGCAGGCGCTGTGGAGGAAGCATTCGGCGGACATTTGGCTGATTTCGCATTCCAGTGTACCGGTAACCCGAAGGCACACGCAAACATTTACAAGATGATCCGTAACGGCGGCGGACTTTGCGAGCTGGGATTTTTCATCAACGGCGGCGACGCAACGATCAACCCGCACTTTGACCTCTGCTCGAAGGAGATCACGCTGGTCGGATCATGGGCATACACACTCAGAGATTATGTGACGACGTTTGATTTCTTAAAGAGAGCACAGGCGATCGGACTTCCGATGAAGGAACTGATCACACACAAGTTCCCGTTAGAGGAGATCAATGAAGCACTTGAGACAAATCTTGCGATGAAGGGTCTCAAGATCGCGATCGTGAACAAATAATTCGGAGGTAGCATATGGCACAGGCTTGTGGTATTATTGAGGTGTTCGGTCTGGTGACTGCTTTTGAAGCGGCGGATGCAGGCTGCAAGGCAGCGAATGTGACCTTAGAGCCGTTTGACCGAAACAAACCGGCAAATGCAGATGCACTTCCAGTTCCCCTCATCATCTGTATCAAGTTCCGCGGCTCAGTCGTAGATGTGACGGCGGCAGTCGATGCGGCGCAGGAGGTTGCAGAGCGGACGACCGGTATGGTATCGCGTTATATCATTTCGGGACCGGATGAGGGAACACAGATGATGTTTGGCTTAAACGCCTTTGACAAAAACTAATCAACACTTTTTCAAAAACAGGAGGATAATAAAATGGCACAGGAAGCATTAGGAATGGTTGAAACAAGAGGACTGACAGCAGCGATCGAGGCA
>CAZERX010000177.1:0-3763 GCA_964515045.1 uncultured Eubacterium sp. | reverse complement strand
TATAAACGATCGGATCGGGACTTGCGATGATATGTGCGAGCGTGACCTGCTTGCCCGGTACAAGCTCCTGTACGATCCGCATTTTTCCTTCCTGCGAAGGCGGCAGTTGAAACTCCATGATACGATCTCCTTTTATTCTCGTTTTCTCAATCTATGCTTCTCACGATTACTATTTATAGTGTACGACAAAAAACCACACAAATCAAGCATTATTTTTGGTTTTCCCCCGCAGATCATGTGTTGTTTTTGTTTGTTTTTGTTCGCTTTCTCTGTTTTCCGACGCTTTCACGCGGCGAATGCGTCACAAATCTTGCAACACCTGTCAAAAAGCGCTATAATAAAAAAAGATGACTGGCTTCGCCAGATTTTAAGATCCTAATTTTATGTGCAGAGGTATGCGATGCGATTTGTTCCGATTGACCAGATGAAAGCGGGCATGATAATTGTCAAAAATATTTATGATGAGGAAGGGCGGAAGCTCCTTGGGCGGAACGCCACGCTGACGGAGCCGCTGATCGCCAAGATCCGGCATATGGGCTATACCGGTGTGTTCGTCTATGACCGTTATACGGAGCATGAGGAGCTGAATGACATCATCGACGATGACAATCGGATCCGTATGCTGCGCACCCTAAAGGAGCAGAATCTGGAGCAGATCTTTTATCTGTCCAATCAGATCGTTGAGGATTTACTGGATAAAGAGGAGATCCATCTGGATTTTATCACACTGCGAAAATACCACAACACAACCTACGAGCACTCGCTGAATGTCGCGATCGCTGCCGTCACCTGCGGCATCGGTATGGGACTTTCTGCCGCTGAGCTTCGCGAGCTGGCACTTTCCGCGCTGTTTCACGATATCGGAAAGGAATGTGTCCCGCTCTCCATTCTGGACAAGCCCGGACCGCTGGACGACAACGAGCGTGCGATCATCCGCTGTCATCCGGAGTTCGGCTATGAAATGCTGAAGCGCCGCAGTGAATTTCCAGAATCCGTGCGCACAGCCATCCTGCAGCATCACGAAAATGATGACGGCAGCGGCTATCCGCAGGGTCTTTCACACGACGATATCTTTCTCTACGCGCGCATCATCCATGTGGCAGACGTATTCGACGCTCTGCTCTCCAAGCGTGCCTATAAGGAAAAATACAGCGCGCTGGAAACGATCGAATATCTGATGGCAAATTGTGACCGCATGTTCAGCTACAAGGTCGTGACCACGTTCCTAAACTATGTCACAGTCTATCCGGTCGGTCAGACTGTGCGCCTGTCAAACGGCCAGCGTGCACACGTTCTGAAAAACCGCAACGAATTTGCGCTGCGTCCGGTCGTCATGACCGAGGACGGTACGACGATGGATCTCGCGCTCGACCGCAAGTATCTGAACATCACCATCGTAGGAGTATGATGGGGGTATGATCCGAATGAATTTTTTCATCAGGTATTTTCCGGCCGGCTGATGATGATGGACGGACAGTTGAACAGCGCAAACAGCAGGGAAACGACCACGATGGAGGTTCGGTTCGCAACGACGTTCGTCATATAGGCATCAACGACCGCCAGTCCGATGGAGGTCGCGAGCGTTGCGAGCATGACGTACATCACGACTGCCTGCCATTTCATGATCAGATGCCGGTCAAAATAAAGCACCTTCGGAATCGCTTCCGCCGCCAGACTGATCGGCCATGAAATGATGGAGCCAACAACAAAAAAGCGCACCACGCTCTGCACGGAGCTGTAACGAAAGCCGAAGCAGCGCATGATCTCTCCGCCGAAAATACTCATCAGCGTGATCGCTCCGATAAAAAGTGCGACTGCAAGCACAAATACGACCAGACTGTCTAATACATCCTTTATGATCCTCTTATTTCCGTACATATCAAAACATCTCCTCTGTTTCACGGCGATTGAAAACGTTCCATCCGCCGTACAAATCTCACGGTATATGTCCATATTAACACATTTTTTCTGTTCAGGCAAATTTTGAACGTTCGGAACGACGGTTCGATTTTCATTGTATCTGCCGCGCCGGAATGCTATAATGAGCGATGGAATACATTTACAAACAGGAGGTTACGTTATGATGAACGAAACAAATGAAACTAACGGTGCGATCCGTGATGCCCGAACACTCGGCATTCCAAAGATGCTTCTGCTCGGTCTGCAGCACATGTTCGCCATGTTCGGAGCGACCATACTCGTGCCGATCCTCGTCAACAGCTACTTTGGAGAGGACGTGCTCCACGTGCAGGTCACACTGATCTGCGCCGGTCTCGGAACACTCTTTTTCCACTGCTGTTCAAAATTTAAGGTACCCGCATTTCTCGGCTCGTCGTTCGCCTTTCTCGGCGGCTTTCTGACGATCTCACAGATGGATACCGGTGTATTTGCAGATATGTCGAACGCTGACAAGCTCTCCTATGCCTGCGGCGGTATCGTCGTTGCAGGTCTTTTGTACCTCGTGCTTGCCTTGATCATCAAGCTCGCCGGTGTTAAAAAGGTCATGCGTTTTCTGCCTCCGGTCGTGACCGGTCCGATCATCATCTGCATCGGTCTGAGCCTCGCCGGATCTGCGATCTCCAACGCATCCCAGAACTGGCTGCTGGCGCTGATCGCACTTGCGACCATCATCGTATTTAATATCTGGGGCAAGGGTATGTTCAAGATCATCCCGATCCTGATGGGTGTCGTTGTAGCCTACGTCGCTGCACTGATCTTCCACGCACTTGGCATGACCAATGCGGACGGCTCTGCGATCCTTGATTTTACCACCATCGCTTCTGCAAGCTGGGTCGGCATTCCGGAGTTTAGCCTGTGCAAATTTAACCTGTCCGCGATCCTTGTCATGGCTCCGATCGCTCTCGCTTCCATGATGGAGCATATCGGCGATATTTCTGCCATTTCCGCTACGGTCGGTGAAAATTTCGTTGAGGATCCCGGTCTGCACCGCACCCTGATCGGTGACGGTCTCGCAACCTCGCTGTCCGCGCTGATCGGCGGTCCTGCCAATACGACCTACGGAGAAAATACCGGTGTGCTGGAGCTTAGTAAGGTGCACGATCCGAGAGTCATCCGTATCGCTGCTTATTTTGCCATCATCCTGAGCTTCATCCCGAAAATGTCCTCCGTCATCGGCTCCATGCCTGCGGCGATCATCGGCGGTGTCAGCTTTATGCTCTACGGTATGATCTCTGCGATCGGTGTCCGAAATGTTGTAGAAAACCGTGTGGATTTCACCAAGTCAAGAAACCTCATCATCGCGGGCGTGATCTTTGTCTGCGGTCTTGGATTTTCTGACGGACTGACCTTCACGGTCGCAGGCACCGACATCACACTGACCGCACTCGCCATCGCAGCGATCGCCGGTATCCTGCTGAATGCGATCCTGCCCGGAAATGATTATCATTTCGGCGAAAGTGTAACGGCGGATTCCAACCGCGGCATTGATATGATGCCGAATCTGCATGAGGATACCCGCTATGGGGATCATAAGAATTAAAGGAGGTATCTGCCATGTCATGGTATGATGAAGCAGTTTTTTATCACATCTATCCGCTGGGGCTTTGCGATGCGCCGCGTGAAAATGACTACAGTGCGCCGGTGCACCGGCTGCGGGAGGTGTTCTGCTGGATCCCGCACATCAAAAACATCGGCTGCAACGCGCTGTATATCGGGCCTTTATTTGAGTCCGTCGGTCACGGCTATGAAACGACTGATTATAAAAAATTAGACAGCCGTCTCGGAGATAATAAGGATCTACAGG
>CAZERX010000176.1:0-3846 GCA_964515045.1 uncultured Eubacterium sp. | reverse complement strand
GTCGAATGCTTGCATTCGTAAATGTCTGGATGAAAATTTCTTTGGCGCGAGCCAAGCATGAGCAAAAGGAAAGCTGCGTAGCAGCGGTTTTGCGAATGGGTTTTGAGTGCAGGAGGACAGCCGGCATCAAAAAAATACGTGTCATGCTAGCATGAACACGTATTTTTGATGATGCGCAGAGCGCCATTTCATTCACAAAGTTAGCTGTGCCGCCTGCACGGTGTCCTCCAAGTGAAATCCTGTTCTATCACTTGTCGCCTACCCCTTCGCAGCCTGTCGCACCCGATGATTGATTCCGATCCCGACTCCCATCATCGCCCAATACAGCGGTGCAACCGTGACCGTGGAATCATTGGCAATGCCAGAGATCATGTAGCCGAGTGTTCCGAGCAGGATCGCAAATCCGACTGCTGCCAGCGGTGTTTTTAAGCTCTGCTTATAATACAGACGCACGCTGGACACGAAGTACCAGATATAAAATACCAAAAAGCTGATCAGTGCCAGCACTCCGCTCTGCACTGCGATCTGCAGATACAGGCAGTGCGGCTTGGTTAAGATCATATTGTCATATCCATTATTATATTTATCCACATAATCATCGTTCGGATATACCATTGCATATGTATCTGCTCCTGATCCAAGCACGATGTTATCCTTTAATAAAGTCAGCGTTTTGTTCCAAATGTATCCGCGTCCATTTGCCAGCGAGCTGACAGCGGTCAGCCACTCCGTATCCGCAGATATATTTTCCTCCGTGAGCTTTGTCAGTTGTCCGGGATCCGTATAGTAATAGTAGGTACCGTCCTCTGTCATCTGATTCGTGAATGTCCAATTTTTTTCGTCAATGGTCACCATAAATCCATACGTCACCGGATCATCTGTCATGACCGCCGGTGTCAGACGGATCCCTGCAAACCGCTCATCCGCGACATCATAATAATAGTAGCCTTCTGCCGAATCCAGATACTCACACGAAATATATGACTGCGCCTGATCTAACAGCACAAATGACAGTTGATTCTCGGTCTGCTCCATCTGAACGTACATGGTCTGTCCCTTATAGTGGATCTCTACATTCTCATCATTGGTATAGATGTACTCGAGATCCTTTTTTTCGGTGTCAGATGCCTGCACATATGCCTGCACACGCGGGAACGCCACGACCACGCCTGCCACCAGGCACACGCCGATCAGCCCCAGCACTATCCACAATTTTTTATTTTTTTTCAAATTTTTAATCAATATAAACAATACTGCAAACAGCACCACAAACGCCAGCGCGCCCTCTGCCGCTACTGATTCTGCGCCATACAACGCCAGAAGCAGGGCGATCGTCAGGGTTATCGTCAATGTCCGCAGCTTCCAGTCCTTTTTGCAGATGCACAGCATGACAAGCAGCGGAACAAACAGCAGTGTGTAGTAGCCGACATAGTTAATGTTATAAAACGGGCCATACACCGTTCCCTCCTCAAAAGTAAACGTATAGCCCTCACCGGCATAGATCAGCCGGTAAATGTCCACCTTGAAAAACTGCAGCACACAGATCAAACTCACCGGAATGATACCCGCAAACGTTACATACAGCATTGATCTGTCTGAATCATGGTACACGATCACGTAATAACAGTATACCAATGCCACAACATACGCGATCAGGCTCCATACCGTTTCAAACTGATCAGGCATACCGTGCACGCAAAAATATTTATAATCTGAAAAAAGTGATGCGGCGACAGTCAAAAATAAGTACACCATGATCGGGATAAAAATGCGGCTGTCCGTATTGATCAGCGTATCCCTGCGGCGCATCTTTCCGACCTGCCATAGCAAAAATATCAGCATCAGCGCACCGGCGATCACTGCGAACCATGATTTATAGTACAAAAAGAAATCTGCCAGCGTCGGTTCTGTTGAATACCATGCAAAATCTGCCAACGGATTCGCATAATTTTTCTGTTTTACGATCAATGGTATCACCACGATCCAGAGTGCGATAGGGATCAGACAGATCCGTTTTTCTGTTGCTTTTTTCATAATGTGATTACTCCTTCTTTTCTCCCCTTATAAGATCTTACCCTGCTGCTCCTTACAGTATAGTCAATTTCCTTACAATTTACAATAGTCACGGCATTCTTGGATTTTTCACGTTCATTCTTCTGTACTCCGCACAGAACTCCTGCTCGACTCCCGCACGACAAGCTCCGGCTGTATGAGCACCTGTGTCTGCGTAACCTGCTCCGGATCGCGGATCAACTGCAGCAGCAGCTCCGCTGCCATCTGTCCCAGACGCTCCTGCGGGTGCGTCACGGTCGTGAGCGGTACGCGGCAGCTCGCGGCAAGGTACGAATCATCGTATCCGGTCACGGCGATATCCTGCGGGCAGTTCACCTCCAGCTCCTCCATCGCCCGCAGCACCTGCAGCGCGATCTGATCATTGTAGCAGACCACACTGTCAAACCACAGTTGATCCCGTTCCTGTATCATCTACTTCATTTTTTCATAAGGATGGCTTTTCCGGTCCTCCGTATAAAACCAGACGACCTTGTCCGGATCATACGGTATGCCAGCCGCCTGCAACGCCTGTACATAGCCCTTGTGCCGCTGCTGCCCCTGCGTATCATCTGCCTTGAACATGCCGACGATCGCATGCCTGCCCTGCGCGATCAGATGCTCCGTCACAAGATATCCTCCGCGACAGTCATCCATCAGGATATGCGGTCGGTTTTTCATCTGCGCATAGCTGCCCTGAATGAACACATAGGGAATATGATAGGTGTCCAGCATTTCGTACAGGTTCAGATGTCTGCACATGATCTGGCTCTTGCTCGGCTCAATGATCAGCCCGTCAATGTCCTTCTGCAGCAGCTCCTCTAAGCATTTAGCTTCCAATCCGCGTGAATTTTTGGTGTTTTTCAGCAAAATACTGTAACCGTTGTCTGTCAGCACGCGGTCGATCCCCTGTATCACACGCGGAAAAATGTAGTCCGACAGATATGTCGTCACGACTGCAATATTGCGCGACTGATGACGGTGACGCAGCAGCTCACTGCAAAATGTGCCGCGCCCATGCTCTGCATAGATATAACCCTCATTCTGCAGGATCTCCAGCGCCTTTCGCACCGTCTGCCGGCTCACGCCGTAGCGCGCGGACAGCTCGTTTTCGGAGGGGAGCTTGTCACCGGTATGGAGCTTTCCTTCCAATATCATACTGCGCAGCTCGTCGCAGATATCAATGTATTTGAGCTTTTTTTCCATATCGGCTCAATCCTCCCGCATCATGCCTTTGTTGCCAGATCACGGATCGCCGCAAAAAGCTCCATGTCGTCCTCGGTCAGCCTAATGTTTGAGGTAATGTTCTCTCCATCCGGCTTGGTAACGGAAATTTCCAGCACCGTACCTGCCTGTAGGCATTCCCTGCCTACCACGGAAAGGAATCGCGGGAATTTCGGGTGGTTGCGCTCAAAACGCTCCCACATGCTTTTCATCTGAAATATGATCGTCGGATTTATCATCGTATGTTCTCCTTTTTCTGTCATTATCCTGTCAGCTTTCGTGCGTCGTTCCAACGCCGCACCTGTTCTCATTATAACGCGCGTTTCCCGCAAAGTCCAGCCGCAGTGCGATCCTGCACGGAGCGCTTTTATGTGATAAGGGATTTCAACAAAATTTCCCAGCACATGAAATAAGCGCCACCGAAATCTACTTCTTCGATGACGCTTACTCCTTCGACTCGTCCAGATTCATTGGACTGTACCTCTCTTTCTTAAATTCCCTTTCTCCTCTTATGAAGATCCACTCAAGTTTTCTTTGGACAGAATGTCCAAATCATTGAAAATATTTCCAAAT
>CAZERX010000175.1:0-3853 GCA_964515045.1 uncultured Eubacterium sp. | reverse complement strand
GCTCGGTGCCGGTCTGCTGCTGATCGCGGTGGGATGTCTTTGTCTGGTCGTATTGCTGCTGATGTGCGGCAAGCTGTTCCCATGGCTGCTGAACGGTATTTCAAATCTGCTGCACAATGGTTCAAAAAGAAGAAAGAGGGTGAGTGTCAATGAATAAATGGATTCGACGGATATTGGTCGTTGCACTGGTATGCTTGGGAGTTGGAGTTGGTCTTTCCATCGCAGGTGTGGCATTGGGCGGAAACATATCCATGATGAGTGTCAACTTGGATCCCTGCGGCTGGATACGCAACTGGACATGGACAGAGGCAGTGGAAGGCACCGACGGGCTGGGTGATCCGCAGACGTTTTCCGCATCCGATATTAAAGAATTGGATATCGACCTGAACGCCAGCTCGCTGGTCATCACGTCAACGGACGGGTCAGAGATCAAGGTCAGCGTCAGCAGAAACGGTGAAAAATATATCAAGGTCAACGCAGACGGAGATACCTTAGAGATCAAGGATAAGAAAAAATATTCTCATTCAGCAATGAAACCGATCGGGATCACGATCGAGATTCCGAGTGCTCACAGGTTTTCAGCCGTAAATCTGGATCTTGGAGCGGGAGAGATCATGATCGATCAGCTTTACACAGACCAGATGGATCTGGACAGCGGCGCGAGCAGCATGGATGTACAGGCGCTGACCGTGTGTGAGGATCTGGATGCAGATCTGGGTGTTGGCGGTATCGTGATCACACAGGCATGGCTGGGTGATGCGGAGATCAGATGCGGAGCCGGTTCACTGGATATTGATTACTGTGAGCTGACCGGTGATCTGTCAGTCGAAGGAGGAGTCGGTGATGTAAACATCAGTATTCCTGCAGATGAAAAATTCTTTAACTACGATCTGCAGAGTGATGTCGGTGAACTGACACTGTTTGGAAAAAGCTATGGATCGATCGGCGGGGATACCTATATTGATAACAATTCTGAGCGGACGATCTCTCTGCGATGCGGTGTCGGAAGTATCTGCGTTACACAGGCAGACAGCTTATAAAAATAAAAGTCAAATAAGGAGGAAAAAACATGGAACCCAAGAAGCTTATGAAATCAGATGAAAATCGTGTGTTGTGCGGTGTTTGCGGAGGTATCGGAGAATATTTTAACATTGATCCGGTCGTGATCCGACTGATCTGGGTGATATTCAGTCTGATGGGCGGTGCAGGCATTCTTGCCTACATCATCGCAGCGATCATCATTCCGGCGAGAACGGTATAAAAAAATCTGAACGAATGGACAGTTTTCAAAGAGAAAGCTGTCCATTTCTTTTTTGCCGCACCTTGACATTTGCATGAAAATAGGAAATACTTACTAGGTAGTTTTTTGTGCAGCAGAAAGTGATGGTGGTACAATGAAAGAAAAAGAACGTTCCAAAGATACAATACCGTTCCGTGAGATGACGACCTCGCAGAAATTCAGTTATCTGTGGGATTATTGGAGGATACCGGCGCTCGTCGTCGTGCTTGCCGTTGTGTGCATCGGTGTGTTTGTATACAATCTGGTGACGGCGACAGATCCCGAATTGACGGTTTCCGTTGCCGATGCGGGAGACATGGCAGATTTCTCGCCGTATGTAGATGGATATGCCGAGCAGTCGGGACTTGACAGGGAGCTGATCTCTGTTGCAGAGCTTTCGGTCGGAACGACGGAAAACGGCGGCGGCCCGATGTCGCAGACCGGCATGGCATTTTTTGTTCAGATGCAGAGCTGCAGCATGGATGTGATCATCATGCCGGAGGTTGAATTTATGGAATTCGCAGAAAAAGGATATTTTCTGGATCTGACGGATACGGTTCCCAATGAATGGAAGGACAAGCTGCTCGTCGTGGAGCAGACCTATGATGAGTACGAAAAGGAACAGCCGGAGCCGATCGCATGTGCGCTGCGCCTGCGTGACCTTCCGAACATGCCGGAGGGTGCGTATTACGACGATGCGGTGATCGCGATATCCTACGCCCCCGCGCATTACGAGCGCGCAGCGGATTTTCTTACCTACATGCTCGGAGAATAAGTCGGCGGGGAAGTCTGTTCGGATTGTTGATAAATGCAGGAAAATAGATTATAATATCTTTGTATGTCAATCTGAAACGAGTAGGAGCAGGCACGAATGAGAAAAAAACAGAAACGGATACTTCTTTTGACGGTATGCATAACGATGCTCCTGACGCAGTACGGCTGCAGCGATCGGGCGGCGCAGCTTCGTGAACGGTTTGAGGGTGAAGTGCAGACAGCTTCGGCTGAAACGGCAGACCTCACGGATCTGAGCGCGCAGGTTCCGCTGATCCATGAGCAACATGTGGATTTTACGCAGGCGGATGAGCTGGGAGAGCTGCTTCATGCGGTGCTGACCTCCAGCCCGCAGTTTATCGGCGGTTATCCGTTGGATGAATCCTTTTTATTCTGGTTTCGGATGAAGTACGGAGCAAATGCGCTCGGTCAGATCGCGGCTGGAGCGGCAGACGGAGCAGATGCGGAGGTCTGGTATGAGGTGTCCGGAAGCTCGATCCACGTGCTCTGGCTCGATTACTGTCAGCAGCTTGGGCTGCATGAAGCACAGCAGGAGCGTGTGACGCGGCAGGACTGCGCTTCGGAGGATGAGATCGTGATCAGTTTTACCGGAGATCTGAATTTCGATGATCGTACCGGTACGATGCAGAATCTGAAAAATAACGGACTGGACGCGGCGCTGAGTCCCGATGTGCAGGAGCTGATGCGTTCTGCGGACATTCTGATGATCAACAATGAGTGTACGTTCAGTACGCGCGGAGAGCCGCTGGCGGGCAAAGCCTACACCTTCCGTTCGGATCCGGAGAACGTTTCATTATTAAAGCAGCTCGGTGTCAGCATTGCGGGCATTGCGAACAATCATGTATGCGATTATGGACTGGATGCGCTGACGGATACGATCGCGACGTTAAAAAGTGCAGGTATTCCGTATGTCGGAGCAGGCAACGATCTGGATGAGGCAAAGAAGCCGTGGTATTTTATCGCGAACGGCAGAAAGATCGCGTTCGTTGCGGCGACGCAGATCGAACGGACTTATAATTACACGAAGGAAGCGACGGATACGACGGCTGGCGTGTTAAAGACGCTGCATCCCGATAAATTCGTCGAGGTCATAAAAGAAGCAAAGACGCAGAGTGATTACGTCATTGCGTTCGTGCACTGGGGCACGGAGGGAACCAATTATTACGAGGCAGATCAGGTCGCGCTCGCGGAGGCATTTGTGCAGGCGGGAGCGGATGCGATCATCGGCGGACATACGCATTGCCTGCAGGGCATGAGCTATATCGGTGATGTGCCGGTGATCTACAGTCTCGGAAACTTCTGGTTTGGAAGTACGCCGACGGACGGAGTCAATAAAAAGGACACGGCGATCGTGCAGTTGATCCTCGCATCAGACGGCGGCGTGCAGTTCCGGTTTATCCCGTGCGTGCAGCAGAACCGGCAGACGTATCTGGTCACGGATGCGGCAGAAAAAGCGCGGATCATTGCCTTTGAGCAGCAGCTCTCGGACAATGTCACGATCGACGCAGACGGATATGTAACTGTTCAGAATTAGGCGCTTATGCGGAACGGCTGGACAGAAAAAATATATATTTATTTTATGGAGAAAAGAGGAAAAAAACATGAGTAAGAAACCCGTAGTTTTGATGGTATTGGATGGTTATGGACTGAATGACAATCCCGAAGGAAATGCGATCGCAATGGCAGACACGCCGGTGATGGATCGGCTGATGAAGGAGTGCCCGTTCGTACAGGGCAATGCATCAGGAATGGCAGTCGGACTTCCGGACGGACAGATGGGTA
>CAZERX010000174.1:0-3864 GCA_964515045.1 uncultured Eubacterium sp. | reverse complement strand
CTGGCGATCACCGGAACGAACGGAAAGACGACGACGACGGCGCTGACCGGCGAGATCCTGCAAAGCTACGCACAGGATGTGCAGGTAGTCGGAAATATCGGCATTCCGTACACGCGGATGGCGCGGGATATGACGGAGCAGACCGTCACGGTGGCAGAGATATCGAGCTTTCAGCTTGAAACGGTCGAGCATTTTGCACCGAAGGTATCTGCGATCTTAAATATCACGCCGGATCACTTGAACCGGCATCATACGATGGAAAATTACATTGCCGCGAAGGAACGCATCACGGAAGGACAGAAGGAAACGGATACCTGTGTGCTGAACTATGAGGATGATGTGCTGCGTGCATTTGGAGAAAAATTAGAAAAACGGATGCATGTGCTGTATTTCAGCAGCGCGCGCGAGCTTTCGCACGGACTGTATCTGAAGGGTGAGGAGATCCTTTATGCGGCAGACGGCAGGGTACAGACCGTCTGCAACGTGAACGAGCTGAACCTGCTCGGCAGGCACAATTATGAAAATGTGATGGCAGCGACTGGGATCGCATTAAGCTACGGCGTTCCGCTCGAAAAGATCCGTGAGGTTTTAGTCAGATTTACGGCGGTTGAGCATAGGATAGAATATGTGGCTGAGGTTGACGGTGTCCGTTATTATAACGATTCCAAGGGAACCAATACGGATGCTGCGATACAGAGCATCCGCGCAATGAACCGTCCGACCTGTCTGATCGGCGGCGGCTACGACAAGCAGTCCGAATATGAGGACTGGATCGCTGCATTTGACGGCAAGGTGAAAAAGCTCGTGCTGATCGGTGCGACTGCAAAAAAGATTGCGGAGACCTGTGAGCGCATGGGCTTCCATGACTATGAATTTGCCGATTCCCTGCAGGAGGCTGTGGACATCTGCCATGAAACGGCAGAGAGCGGCGATGCGGTGCTGCTGTCACCGGCGTGTGCGAGCTGGGATATGTTCGACAGCTACGAGCAGCGCGGCTGCATGTTCAAGGACATGGTCCACGCGTTTGAACGAAAATAAATACCGAAAGTGACAGAAAAAGGAGCACATGCATGGCAGAGCGGCAGAGACATCCGGATCGGAATGGGCGGAGTCAGAAGGTTCAGCGAAAACGAAAAATAAAATATTTTGATTACAGTCTGCTCTTTATCATCATCTTTCTGATCTGCTTTGGACTGGTGATGCTTTACAGCACGAGTGCTTATGATGCGCAGAACACCTTCCATGATCCGACGCATTATCTGAAACGACAGGGCATGGCATTCGGGCTTGGACTGGCAGGCATGTTCATTATTTCAAGGATCGATTACCGGCGCTGGAAAAACATGGGACTTTTGGCGTATCTCATTGCACTGACACTGTGTACGCTCGTGCTCATACCGGGGATCGGAATTGAGCATAACCATTCCAGACGCTGGCTCGGTATCCCCAATTCCAGTATGGAATTTCAGCCCTCGGAGTTTGCCAAGCTCGCCGTGATCCTGTTCCTCGCGGGCATGATCAGCAAATTTCCGAAAAAAATGGCAAAATTTTCTACGGTCATCAAGGTGCTGCTCCTCGTACTGCCGCTGTTTGCGCTGATCGCGTACAACAATCTGAGTACGGCGATCATCGTGCTCGGCATCGGCGTTGCGATGGTGTTTGTTGCCAGCCCGAAATACTGGTACTTTTTCCTGATCGGCGGAGGAGGTGTCGGTGCCATCGCACTGTTCCTGTTGCTGCCGTCGGCAGGCTACCGCAGTGAGCGTATCGCGATGTGGCGGCATCCGGAGGACTTTGCCAAGGGCTATCAGACCCTGCAGGGACTGTACGCGATCGGCTCCGGCGGGCTGTTCGGCAAAGGACTGGGAAACAGCATGCAGAAGCTCGGCTTTGTGCCCGAAGCACCGAATGACATGATCTTTTCGATCATCTGTGAGGAGCTGGGGCTGTTTGGCGCAGTCTGTGTGATCCTGCTGTTTTTGCTGCTGATGTGGCGTTTTATGGTGATCGCAAACAATGCGAGGGATCTGTACGGTGCGCTGATCGTGACCGGAATACTGGCGCACATCGCCATACAGGTCGTTTTGAATATCGCGGTCGTGACAAATACGATCCCGAATACCGGAGTGACGCTGCCGTTTATCAGCTACGGCGGTACCTCTGTTGTATTCTTAATGGCAGAGATGGGGCTTGCCCTGTCTGTTTCACGCGGGATCCAGTTTGAACCGGATGTATCGGAGATGGCTTATGATTAAGGAACAGCGCAGGGAGCTTGCGCGCAGACGCAGACGAAAACGGAATATCAGACTGGCAGTGCTGCTCGTGCTGCTCCTCATTGCGATCGGTGTCGTGCTCGTGACGGAGGTATTTACCGTAAAAAAGGTAACGGTCATCGGCAACGAGCTGTACTCGGATGAACAGATCGAGGAGCTGGTGCTCAGTGACGAGTATTCGTGGAGCACGTTGTATGTGTATCTGAAATATCATTTTTTACGGACGGAGAAGCTGCCGTTCGTGGACAGTATGGAGGTCGGGATGCAGCTCGCACGGCCGCATGAGCTGACCGTCGAGGTCTACGAAAAAGGGATCCTCGGCTATCTGTACATCAGCTCCATTGATCAGAATGCCTACTTTGACAAGGACGGCTTTGTGGTCGAGACCTCGCAGGAGATCATTGAGGATGTACCAAAGATCGAGGGACTGACATGTGATTCCGTTGTTTTATATGAAAAGCTGCCGCTTGAGAATGACACGGTACTGTCAAACCTCTTGTCACTCACGCAGTTGCTCGCGAAATATGGGATACCGGCAGATGATATCCGTTATGAGGAGGCATCCGGCATTATGACCGTATACAGCGGAAAGATCACGATCATCGTCGGCAATGCGGACAATCTGGCACAAAAGATCCTGCGGCTGCAGTATATCCTGCCGGAGCTTTCGGGCAAAAAGGGCACGCTGCACCTTGAGAACTGGACGAGTGAGACGACGGACATCATTTTCGATCCGAAAAGCAATAAAAAATCAAAAAAACAAAATAATGGTTGATAAATTTTTCAAGAAATACTATTATTAAAGATGATATAAAGTCGTATGGTATGTGTTTTTACGAAAAACGGATAAATAGATAGAGAATGCGGGGCGTATTTTGCCGCACAGATTTGAGGATAGAGGAGGACAAGCTCTTGTTAGAGATTACAACCACAGCAGCAGATAATAACGCGAAGATCATCGTGATCGGTGTCGGCGGTGCCGGAAATAATGCGGTGAACAGAATGATAGATGAGAGCATCGGCGGTGTGGAATTCGTTGGTGTCAATACAGATAAGCAGGCGCTGGCACTTTGCAAAGCGCCCACACTGATCCAGATCGGAGAGAAGCTGACGAAGGGACTCGGCGCAGGCGCACAGCCGGAGATCGGCATGAAGGCGGCTGAGGAGAGCGCGGATGAGCTTTCCAATGCGATCCAAGGCGCAGACATGGTATTCGTTACCTGCGGCATGGGAGGCGGCACCGGAACCGGTGCAGCTCCGGTTGTGGCAAAGATCGCAAAGGACATGGGGATCCTGACGGTCGGCGTTGTGACGAAGCCGTTCAAGTTTGAGGCAAAGCAGCGTATGGTCAATGCGATCTCGGGAATTGACCGTCTGAAGGAGAGCGTGGATACGCTGATCGTGATCCCGAATGACAAGCTGCTTGAGATCGTAGACCGGCGTACAACGATGCCGGATGCGTTAAAGAAGGCAGATGAGGTGCTGCAGCAGTCCGTACAGGGTATCACGGATCTGATCAATCTGCCCGCACTGATCAATCTTGACTTTGCAGATGTCCAGACTGTCATGAAGGACAAGGGTCTGGCTCATA
>CAZERX010000173.1:0-3875 GCA_964515045.1 uncultured Eubacterium sp. | reverse complement strand
TATCTGCCATTTCATCCTGCGTCAGCGTCGTTACGCCGTCCGCCTTCATCAGCTCTGCTGAATTTTCATTTTCTAGCTCAAAGGAAAGATACTTCGCAGGTACATTGCTGTAACGCTTCGCAAACGCTTTCACCAGACGCGTTTTCAGTTCCCATGATCCCTCACTCGCCAAACATGCCGGTGTGATCTCATTTTCCTTCGTGCCGTCGGGATACATTGCGCCCAGTCCGTCCAGATCATCGTCAACCCATCCCATCATGCAGATGGATACATGCATACCGTATTTCATGCCCCATTTGAGCGCGTTGTCCACATCCTTTACGATCGTTTCATTCAGCTTCGTCCGATCCTTGCTGAAATTTGGATATGCATAGGAATTGCAGGTGATCTGCAACCGTACATAATTGATCCCCATATCCGCCATCGCGACAAAATCTGTCTCACAGTAATTATAGGTTCGATTGTCAATGATCCGCAGTGATCCGTCCGCTCCCGTCTCACAGTAATTCTGCAAAAAAGTTCCGACATAGGAATCGGACATTCCGGTGCTGTCCACCTCCGGCACTGCCTTTGCCTTCGCGATCGTCGCGTCGCTGATCACATTTTTCTTACCGAGGCTTTCAATGGAAACGTACTTTGCTTTCTTTTCAAAGCTGTCATAATACCGTACCATCTGTAATGCCAACTGCTCTCTGGTCAGCTTTTTGTTCAGATACAGCTTGCCGTCTGATGCACTCGGTATCACATACTGACCGCTGTATCGGGACGAAAGTCCCACCGCATACGCGGCAGCCGAAATAAAATTAAAATCACCAGTTTCCGAGACATCACCTTTGAACCATCCGTCCTCAGTGTTATACACCTTGAAGTTTCCGCTCTTTCCCCTGATCAGCGCCTTATTATTGGTATAAGTATCTATGTAATCAAACGCAGCATCCCAATCTGCCGGAAGCCATCGGCTGTTCTCCATCCCAGTATTTGTCCGCGGCATCTTATCCTTCGTCATATAACGCGTCGCATAATAAACCGCCATTACGGTATCTGCCGTGCGCGCCGTGTTTTTCTTTGAGCCTTTCGCGAGCTTTTGGAATGCCTTGATCTTGGCATCCGACGCGCCCTGCTTTTTCATGATCTTTACGGTCATGTTCTCCAGCTCCTGCGTCGTCGCTTTCTGAGTCGGTTTTTTCAGATAGCTGCTGCTCACCAGTCCGAGCGTGACCGCACGCCTAACTTCCGGATCAACCTTCGTCTTTGCTGACGCGTCCGATGCAGTCACCGGCAGCATCGTGATGATCATCAGAAGCGACAGCAATGCGCAGATCACACGTTTTTTCATATTTCTCATAGGAACACCTCCGTTTGGATTGATACCACCATTCGCACTAAAACCCTTTTCACTCTGTATCAGCTCCTATCTCCCATACAGCGCATCCGCAAACTCCGTGTTCACCCAGTAGGTTGAGCTGTACTTGCCGTTGGAATAGGTTTTCCTGTCATATTTTATGCCAATGATATAAGAGCCGTTTTCCTCCGGATTCCGCTTCTCGTCCATCGCCACCGAGGTAATACCGGAATTACCCATAAATTTGCCCTGCACATAGCTGAGCTTATGCTTTTTCATCGTGGCAGCAAAATCCTTCGCCCAAGCGACCACATATTTCTGCTGATAAACCGGCTCGGTCAGCATTTCGCCCTCTACGAATATACCGTTTTCGCCGAGCTTAAAATCAACACCGTACTGGTCTGCCAGCTCCTGCCAAGGCTTTAGGTATACCTGATAGACCTTTTCCATGTCCCATGTCTCGCCGTTTTCATCCACGAAATTCGGCCATACCATCGCGTCCTTGGAAACGCTGCGTTCCGGCTGCATCGCTACAAAGGCACGCGGCTCGTAGCAGTGATAATCAAGGTTAATGCCTGCCTTTGCGATCTTGCTCCAATAGCCGATATTACTGTCTCCGAGCGTGTCACAGGTAGACAGCGATACACTGCGCTCCGGCGTGACCTTCCAGACTGCATTTGCCATCGCAATGTATTTATCTGCCATTTCATCCTGCGTCAGCGTCGTTACGCCGTCCGCCTTCATCAGCTCCGCAGAATTTTCGTTTTCTAATTCAAAGGAAAGATACTTCGCAGGTACATTGCTGTAACGCTTTGCAAACGCGGTCAGCAGACGTGTCTTTAATTCCCACGATCCTTCCTTTGCAAGGCATGCCGGTGTGATCTCATTTTCCTTCGTGCCGTCGGCAGACATGGATCCGAGTCCGTCCAGATCATCGTCAACCCAGCCCATCATACAGATAGATATATGCATACCGTATTTCATGCCCCATTTGAGCACATTGTCAACATCCTTTACGATCGTTTCATTCAGCTTCGTCCGATCCTTGCTAAACTTAGGATATGCATAAGAGTTGCAGGTGATCTGCAGCCGCACATAATTGATCCCCATATCCTTCATCGCAAGGAAGTCCGTCTCGCGAAAGCTGTACGTCAGATCATCCGATGTCCGAAGCGAGCCGTCTGCGCCCACCTCACAATAATTCTGCGTATAAGTGCCGACATAAGCATCGGACATTCCGGTGCTGTCCACCTCCGGCACTGCCTTTGCTTTCGCGATCGTCGCATCACTGATCACATTTTTCTTACCGAGACTTTCGATGGAAACATACTTTGCTTTTGGTTCAAAGCTGTCATAAAACCGCACCATCTGTAATGCAAGCTGCTCTCTGGTCAGCTTTTGATTCATGGAAACCTTTCCTTTGGAATTTCCTTGGATCATATACTGACCGCTGTAATGGGATGCCAGACCGAGCGTGTACTGTGCCGCCGCAACAAAATTCCATTCTGCTTTATCTGAACCATCGCCGCTCTCGTATCCGTTCGCGACATTATAATACTTAAACGTTCCCTGTTTTCCGTGGATCAGCGACTTGTTCTTTTTATCCGTAAGCAGATATTCCGTTGCCGCATCCCAGTCTGACGGGATCCAACGGGTATACTGCATCGCCGCATTATTTTTCGGCATCTTATCCTTTGACAGATACCGCGCCGCATAATACGCCGCCATCATGGAATCGACCGTGCGCGCCGTGTTTTTCTTTGAGCCTTTCGCGAGCTTTTGGAATGCCTTGATCTTGGCATCCGACGCGCCCTGCTTTTTCATGATCTTTACGGTCATGTTCTCCAGCTCCTGCGTCGTCGCTTTCTGAGTCGGTTTTTTCAGATAGCTGCTGCTCACCAGTCCGAGCGTGACCGCACGCTTGACTTCCGGGTCGACCTTTGTCTTTGCTGACACATCCGATGCAGTCACCGGCAGCATGGCTATGACCATAAAAAATGAGAGCAGTGCACAGAGCACTCGTTTTTTCATATTTCTCATAGGAACACCTCCGTTTGGATTGATACGATCATTTTACCATACAAAAGGATTCGCTACAATAAAAAATCCCTCTGACCGCTGCCGTTTCCGACTGCTGATCAGAGGGATCTCTGATATTCGATCTGAGATCTGATTAGTAGTTTACGATAGCGCCGAAGTCAGCCTTTAAGCTGGCTCCGCCAACCAGTCCACCGTCGATATCGGGCTGTGCAAAAAGCTCCGCTGCATTGCCTCCATTGACAGATCCGCCGTACTGGATGCGTACTGCGTCAGCGGTTGCTGCATCGTACATCTCTGCGATGCAGTCACGGATTCCCTTACATACCTCCTGCGCCTGCTCAGTGGTAGCGGTCTTTCCGGTTCCGATCGCCCAGATCGGCTCGTATGCGATCACCATGCTCTTTACCTGATCAGCGGTGATGCCGACCAGATCAGACTTGATCTGGAAACGGATCCAGTCCATGGTAACGCCCATCTCTCTCTGCTCTAAGCT
>CAZERX010000172.1:0-3879 GCA_964515045.1 uncultured Eubacterium sp. | reverse complement strand
ATCCTGTGCGTCGCTTTGCCGGATCCCGCCGGTCAGCGCCGTCGTCGTCGTCTTTCCGTTCGTTCCGGTGATCGCCAGTACATCGCCTGCCGAAAATGCATATGCAAGCTCGATCTCGCCCCACAGCTTTACGCCGTGTTCACGGAGTGCACAGATCACCGGCAGATCCGTCGGTACACCGGGGCTTAGGATCGCGTAGGAATACTCCTGCATCCGTGATTCCGGCAGTGCTCCGAGACAGATCCGGCATGTCCCATCCGCACATTCGAGCTTTGCCCGAACCTCAGACTCGGTCAGCTTATCATTTCCGTCGTAGAGATCATAGGCGATGCCGTTTGCATCCAGCAATCCTGCGGCTGCGATCCCGCTGATCCCCGCACCGACGACCAACACTCTTTTTCCCTGTAAATCCATTGAAATCCTCATATTTTCTCCTTTATAACGCCATATATGCGATCAGACAGAGCAGCGTCGTCACGATCGAAAAGACTGCTACGACCTTCGTTTCTGACCAGCCGCCAAGCTCAAAATGATGATGGATCGGTGCCATTCTGAATATCCGCTTACCGTGTGTCAGCTTGAAATAGCCGACCTGCAGCATCACGGAAAGGATCTCGATCCAGTAGATCATACCAACGATCAATATGAATATCGGAAGCTGCATCATATAAGCAGTCGCCGCGACAAAGCCTCCGAGCGCCAGCGAACCGGTATCTCCCATGAACACGCGTGCCGGATAAACGTTAAACAGCAAAAAGCCAAGCAGCGCCCCAATGACTGCACAGGGGATCGGAGCGACCCCGCTTCCGGTTCCGATCGCAACGACTGCAAAAAAGGTCGCTACGAGGATCGTCACGCTGCTCGCAAGTCCGTCCAGTCCGTCCGTAAAATTGACTCCGTTCACGGTACCGATCACCGCAAGGAACATCACCGGAAAAGCGAGCCAGCCCAGATTCAGATATTTACCGCCGCTAAACGGGATGAGCATGGTCATGGGGATCTCTGCCTGCACGAGATAAACGGCAAATACTGCCGTCACCGCGATCTCACAGAGCATTTTCTGCCATGCGAGCAGTCCGTCCGAACGCTTGAGCACCACCTTCAGATAATCGTCGAGAAATCCGATGATGCCGTAACCGAGCGTCAAAAACAGGATCGGCAGGATCTGCGGGTAGGATCTCATAAAGATCAGACTCGTGACCGTGATGGCGATCAGTATCATAAGCCCTCCCATCGTCGGTGTGCCATTCTTTACCTGATGTGAGGCAAGCTCCTCACGCTCGGTGTTTCCGATCTTCAGCTTCCGCAAAAACGGGATCAGCACCGGTCCCAAAACCGCACTGATCACAAATGCGATCAATACTGCAAAAATACATGTACGCGTCAATGCTCCTGTCATTTTTCTGTCCCTCTTTCTTTCGTCGTGGAGCTTCCGGCGCTCTGCCGTGCTCCTAACTTATCTAGTATACGTTATTTTCCGTGTCAGCGCAAGGCGCGATATTCAAATAAGGGAGAATATCGGAAAAAATCTCCCGCGCGACCGGTGCTGCGATCGTTCCGCCGTAATACACGCCCTGCGGATCATGGATCACGACGAGCACGAGCACCTGTGGATCATCCGCCGGTGCAAAGCCAAGGAACGAGGAAATGTATCTGTGTGCACTGCGCGGCAGCGTCTGTGAGGTTGCCGTCTTACCTCCGATGGAATAGCCCTCGATCGCGCATCGATTGCCGCCGCCCTCGCTCACGACCAGCTCCAGCAGGGATGCCATCCGCTCTGACGTTTCCTCCGAAACGATCCGGTCATCCTCACTGACCGCGTAATCCGTGCGGTAATCATGGATACACGCGCCGTCCGTATCCGTCGCACGCAGCGCAAGATGCGGTGTCACCGAAAGACCGCCGTTCACGAGTGAGCCTGCTGTCGTCGCAAGACGGATGGGTGTGAGCTGAAAGCCCTGACCGAAGGAGATCGTCGCAAGCTCCACGGGACCGACGTTTTTCTTTTCGTGCATGATCGTTCCTGCCTCACCCGGCAGGTCGATCCCTGTTTTTTGGTCTACCTGAAACTGCTTAAAATATTTATAATAATCATCGACTCCGATCCGCTGTCCGAGCGCGATAAATACCGGATTGCAGGAATTTTCCAATGCCTGTGTAAAGGTCTCGCTGCCGTGTCCTGCCGTTTTGTGGCACCGGATCCGGCGATCCTCCACCGTGATATACCCCGGACAGTAAAACGGATCACTTTCTGATACGACTCCCTTTTCCAACGCTGCGGATGCCGTGATGATCTTAAAGATACTGCCCGGCTCGTAGGTATCGTTCAGACATTTATTCCGCCACATCCGGTTCAGCGCATCATTTTCGCTGTCTCCGTCCTCCGCTGCATAAGCCTCCGTCAGCGTAAAGGGCGCATTCAGATCAAATTCCGGCACATCGACCATCGCATATACTTCACCGTCTGACGGGTTCATCACAATGATCTCCACGCTGTCTGCCTGCTTCTGCTCCATCACCTTTTCTGCCGCCTGCTCTGCATACATCTGGATGTTATAGTCGAGCGTCAGATACAGGTCATTTCCATTCACCGGCTCCTGCCGCGTTTCCCCGACACCCTCGATCTCGATGCCCTTTGCATCCGTGAGCGTAAGGATCTTTCCCGCTTCTCCCTGCAAAAGCTCATCATACACTGCCTCAAGCCCGATAATGCCCTGATTGTCACCGCCGGTGAAGCCCAGCACCTTTGACGCAAGCGAACCATACGGATAATACCGCTTGTAGTCCTCATCCACCTTGACACCCGAAAGACCGAGCGCACGGATCTTATCACCGGTCTCGATGTCCACGTTTGATCTCACGCGCTCCATCGAGCTGACCTTTTCCACGCGCTTTCGCACGGTTTCCTCGTCCATGTCAAGAAGCTCTGCGAGTGCCTTTGTCACTGCATCGGCATCCTCGATCTGACTGTGGATGACAGAGATCGTACAGACGGTACGGTTTGCCGCCAGAAGCACACCGTTCCTGTCATAAATATTTCCGCGCGCCGCCTTGATCGGACGCTCGCGCTCATGGATATCCTGCGCCTTTCCTCCATAATAGACCGAGCCCCACACCATCAGATACACCAGACGCCCGATCAAGAACATCAGACACGCTGCAATCGCAAAAAATACGACTACAATCTTTTTTCGATTGTGGACTTTTGTCCACTCCTCCCGTTCTGTCATACATAAAACCCCACAAAAGCAGTTAATATAGCTTATTACTGCCCTTCTGGGGTTATGATTACCGTACTTTAAGTTTCTGTATCGGGACTTTCTGCGTCAGGATCTTGTGTATCAGATGTTTCTGAATCAGGGTTCTCCGTATCCGAGTCTTCCTTTTCAGAGTCTTCCCCTTCATCGGCTCTCTGCGTTTCATCTCCCGTATCTATCGGTTCCTCATCCGCGTGATCTGTATCTTCTTCATCTGTGCCCTGTGCACCCGCGTCGTCTTCCTCCGCGTCTTCTTTATCATCGGCAGCATCTTCCTCTGTATCGTCCGCTGCATCACCATCCTGTCCGGTTTCCTCATCCTCCTCGATGAGCGTGCCGCTCGCTGAGGGCACGATGACTCCGTCAAGTCCAGTGCGGAAGTTTGTCTCCTCCGGTGTGAGTGCTCCCTCAGGTGCAATCTCATCCTGATAAATGTTCAGATAGGGAAGTGCCTCCTCCAAGATCTCACGCGTCAGATTCTGCGCATACTGGCTGTGTGCCTGGTCGTCGGAGTTCGGCTCATCTACAACGACATAAATCATCAGCTCCGGATCATTTGCCGGCAGATAGCCGATAAAGGAAACGAGATAATTGCGCTCATCTTTTGAGCCGCCGACCGATT
>CAZERX010000171.1:0-4004 GCA_964515045.1 uncultured Eubacterium sp. | reverse complement strand
CCAGATATTCATCCTCTACGAGATAGTGATAATCAAAAATATCCTCCAGCGGCTCGTCATTGATCGAAAGGATCACATCCCCCGCCGCAAGCTCCAGCTCCTCTGCGATGCTGCCTGCCGCCACGGATGCGATCTTGTGTGTCTGTTTGTTCATAGTGTTTTCCTTAATAATGTATAAAAAATAACCCCAACACCGCAGACTCATCCGATAAGTCACGGTATTGAGGTTATTCTAACATATATCCGGTCAGTGATTCAACCCGAATCCTAGTTTTGGATGTGCAGCTCCTCCGCAGAATCGATCAGCCCGAGCCGGATCAATGCGTCGATCGTATGCGTACAGCGATCGGTCAGATTCAGATTCATGTAGCAATCCAGAACGCCTGCCGTACCCTGCTGCAGCGAATATCCGGCACTGCTCGCTTCTCCATAACGGATATCCGCGATATCTGCCTTTGCGGTAAAGCTCATGCTCACATCCAGATCAATGTGGCTGTACGATCCGTTGTCCTGCTGCGGCACCAGTGCGCCTGCATCGATATCCGCATAGATTGCCTCTGCCAGCAGCTCCAACTGCTCCTTCTCGTCAACGTAGCCGATCTCGTCATAGGTATAGGAGGTCGTATACTCCGTCGCGATCTCCGCAGCTTCGCTGTCACTCTCTGTCGTCACACCCTCGATGCCGATGCCCTGCAGCTTCCAGCCGATCTCCTCATAATTGTAACCCAGATAATCCGCCAGATAACCGGTGTGATCAGAGGTAAGCTCCGTGAGCTGCTTTTGCAGCTCATCCGAAAATGCTGCATCCGTGGTCGCGACGTTATACTGTCTGCTGACCCTGCTGCCGTCCGACAGCGTATAGGTGAGTGTTATATAGCCGTACCATACATCGCCGTTCTCCACGACTGACGTGTAGCCGGCATTTCCGTCCGTGTGCCGCTTCTGATCTGAAACATGCTCCGTCAGAAGCTCATGCAGCTCACAAAACTGCCCGATCTGCTCCGGTGTCTCATACGAAACCTCCCGATTCTGCCAGCCGAGCGTCACGTTTTCGACTGCTCCTGCCTGCGGCACATAGGACTCGATCCCGAATACATCAAACTGCAGGAGCGCCGCACCGACAAGCAGTACCGCAATGCAGCACACGCACTCGGTAATGATGCGTTTTCTAAATACGCGCACGCTCTTTTCGATAAACATCTCGGATACAAAAAACAGCGCTGCGCCGATCAGCACGAGGAATATCACAAACCGTGCGATCCGTCCGTTCCAGCTTCCGCCTTCACCGAGCAACATATAGCTGAAAAACAGTGCACTCGCCGTGCCGCCGATCAGTACGACACCCCAGCGGAATACCGGAGCCGTCCACTTCATGGACAGGAAATCACCGGCACATTCGATCCGTCTGTTCTGATAAATATACCACGCGAGCACCGTAAACAGGACAGCTACGACCAGATAGACCGTCCATACGCCCATGCCCTTATCCAGTCCGAATTCCAGCAACTGACCGTTGTAGACGAAGCCGACATGGCTCATCATATAGCCGAGCGGGAAAAGCGGTGTATACTGAAACTCGATCGCGCCGAACGAAACACCGTACATAAAGACTGCTCCGGTCGCGTTGATCAGAAATACCGCTGCGACATACACAAAGTTCCAGATAAAATAAAACAGTGCACTCGTAAAGAGCTGTCCGGTAAACATCACCATCAGACATGCAAAGCTGTAGAAAAACAGCGTTTCACCTGCCGTAATGCCAAGCCATGCCCATGCGACCCATATCATTTCATCTGCTTTTCCAAGGATGACCAGGTTTGTGAGCAGTGTGCAGATGATCTGCGGCACCAAAAGCATCACCAGTCCAGACAGATAATTGGTCACAAACAACTGTGTA
Source organism: uncultured Eubacterium sp. (assembly GCA_964515045.1). Classification (GTDB taxonomy): domain Bacteria; phylum Bacillota; class Clostridia; order Lachnospirales; family Lachnospiraceae; genus W0P33-017. The sequence goes on along the minus strand of CAZERX010000171.1, from coordinate 2,107 downwards.
CGTGTCACCGGAAATGCATGCATCATATTCGCGCTACGGCTCTGATACAGATAGCTGAACATCGCCATCGCCATCACGAGCGCGATCAGAAAAATGCTGATCGGATCCCTTAATGATGCAAAATGACCTGCCACGAGCTTTGCCGCTGACGTATCGTGATAGTCGCTGAAATTCAGATGCAGCACCATCGGGTAAAGGATCACCAGATAGATCATATAGATCAGCATGAACGGCCAGAACCGTGTCAGGTTTTTCTTGAATATCATCGGCTGTATTAGTGATCCGTTCTTAGAATAAGAAATCTTTGACGGCATAATCCACACCTCCCAACTCATAGATAAATATTTCTTCCAATGTCAGCGGGATCACATCCAGAAGCATCGGCTTCATGGAAGCAAACACCGCCTTTATCGTCTGTGCATCCCCCTTTAGGATCAGCGTATGCACGCGTCCCGACGTGATCTTGTGCAATACCTGCATATCCTTCGGCAGCGGCGGCATTTCATCCGCGAATGCGACCTGTATCTTTGTCACACTGCCCTGCAGATCGTTCAGTGAACGCTCGAGCAGTATCTTTCCTTCATTCATGATTCCGACATGATCGCACACATCCTCCAGCTCACGCAGATTGTGTGAAGATACGAGCACGGTCGTTTCATGCTCTGCGACATCGCCCATCATCAGACTCCAGATCTGACGGCGCATGACCGGATCGAGTCCGTCTACCGGCTCATCGAGGATCAGAAGCTCCGGTCTGCAGCAGATAGCCAGCCAGAAAGCGACCTGCTTCTGCATACCCTTGGACAGACTGCGGATGTTCCGCTTGACATCGACTGCCGGAAAACAGTCCTTCAGCTTTTCAAAAAGCTCCGTGTCAAATTTCGGATACAGTCCCCGATAATATTTCATCATGTCGATCGTGTTCGCCTGTGTAAAATAAAAGATATCATCCGGTATATACGCCATTTTTTCCTTGACCGCCGGATTCTCATAGGACGCACTGCCTGCGACCGTGACCGTTCCCTGATCCTGACGGTACACACCGGTGATATGGCGGATGATCGTGGATTTTCCTGCTCCGTTCGGTCCGATCAGTCCATAGATCGCACCCTTCGGCACATGCATGTTCAGATGGTTCAGTGCACGAAAGCCGTCAAAATCCTTTACAACATCTGTGATCTGGATCATTGTTCGTCTCCTCCTCCCGCAATTTCCTCTATGCGTCTGATCAGAGCTTCCTTATCCTCCGACAGATACAACAATTCTCTCACGATTTCCTCAAACTGCTTTAACAACTCCTCGTTCCTCCTTCCGGTCACATCCGACTGCTCGGCGGCAAAGCTGCCCTTGCCCGATACGGTGTAAATGTAACCCTCGTTCTCCAGCTCGCGATAGGCTCGTTGGATGGTGTTTGGATTGATCGCAAGCTCACTGGCAAGTTCCCGCACGCTCGGCAGCTTTTCGTCTCTCGCGATCGCTCCGGTGATGACCAGCCGCCGCAGACCTTCCTTGATCTGTTCATAGATCGGTTTGGCATCGCGATAGTTCAACTGTATCATGCACGCTCCTCCTTTCTTTGTTTTTACTTCCTTCTTACGCGCCACAACTGTACTGTGTGTTTTATGTGTATTAGTTGTGTTAATACAGTTATAGCACAGTCGTATACACCTGTCAAGCAGTTCTCGGATTTTTTCTCAACCAACAAAATCTTTACTCTATTTACAAAAACCCTGCCCGACAGAGAAATTCTGTCGGGCAGGGTCGGTCGCTTGGCTGCGTTATCTGCAGTTACGTTACAGTCATGGATCACATGATCATTTGGTTTTTTCTAATTGTGCTTCCAGTTCTTTGATACGCTTTTGGTATTGCTCCAGCTTGGAATCTTTTTCTGTGAGGGCATTGTCTTTGGCTGCGAGTGCTTCGTCTTTCGCCGCGAGTGCTTCCTTTTGGTCGGCATTCTCCTGCTCCAGTTGCTCCAGCTTCTGCTTCACGAAGTTCTCATGGCGGATATACTCCTCTCTGGCGCGGCACTGCTGGCGTATGATATCGTCCGCGTTCATTTCATACATCGCCGCTGCTGCTTCACTCAGAAATTCATTTTCCCATA
>CAZERX010000170.1:0-4039 GCA_964515045.1 uncultured Eubacterium sp. | reverse complement strand
AGGAGCTGATCCACAATATCGCGACAGAGCACGGCGGATATTCCGTATTTACCGGTGTTGGAGAGCGTACCCGTGAGGGAAATGATCTTTATAATGAAATGAAGGAATCCGGCGTTATCGACAAGACGACGATGGTATTTGGACAGATGAACGAGCCGCCGGGAGCGCGTATGCGTGTCGGACTGACCGGACTTACGATGGCAGAGTATTTCCGTGACAAGGGCGGAAAGGACGTGCTGCTGTTCATTGACAATATTTTCCGTTTTACACAGGCAGGCTCGGAGGTCTCGGCACTGCTCGGACGTATGCCGTCAGCCGTTGGTTATCAGCCGACGCTGCAGACGGAGATGGGTGCGCTGCAGGAGCGCATCACCTCTACCAAGAATGGATCGATCACATCCGTGCAGGCAGTTTATGTGCCGGCGGATGACCTGACAGACCCCGCACCGGCTACGACGTTCGCACACTTGGATGCGACGACCGTACTGGAGCGTTCCATCGCGGCACTCGGTATCTACCCTGCCGTAGACCCGCTTGCATCCACCTCGCGTATCCTCGACCCGCGTATCGTCGGCGAGGAGCATTTCAAGGTCGCACGCGGTGTGCAGGAGATCTTACAGAAGTATAAGGAGCTGCAGGACATCATCGCGATCCTCGGTATGGACGAGCTGTCAGAGGATGACAAGGTCGTTGTCAACCGTGCGCGAAAGATCCAGAGATACCTGTCTCAGCCGTTCCATGTAGCAACCCAGTTTACCGGAATGGAAGGAAAATACGTGCCGATCGCAGAGACCATCCGCGGATTTAAGGAGATCCTTGAAGGAAAGCATGACGATATTCCGGAGGGACTGTTCTTAAATGCCGGATCGATCGACGAAGTACGTGCCCGCATGAAGTAGGGGGATGGCGTATGGCAGACGAAAATAAGATTTTTCAAGTAGAGATCATCACACCGGAGCGTATCTTTTACAAGGGTGAAGCAACGATGATCGAGTTTACCTCCGTAGAGGGTGATATGGGTGTGTATAAAAACCACATCCCGCTGACGACCGTGCTCGCACCGGGCATCGTGACGATCACCGCCGATACGGAGCAGAAAAAAGCAGCCGTGCATTCCGGCTTTGTACAGATCCTCGGCGATCGGGTCACACTGCTCGCAGAGATCGCGGAGTGGCCGGATGAGATCGACTGGGATCGCGCCGAAGCCGCCAAACGGCGTGCAGAGGAGCGTCTTGCGGCGAAAACGGAGGATCTGGATATCGCCCGCGCAGAGCTTGCCCTGCGCAGAGCACTCGTCCGGATCAGCCTGCGCTGACCGTTGTAAATGGCAAAAAAAGACTCCCCACGTGTGGAACCGTGTGTTCCATGCGTGGGGAGTCTCCTTTTGTGTTGTCATGTGCTGAGCAGAGCATAGCAGAAATGAGGAGGCTTCGGAACCAGTCTGCGGATGAGTTGCATTTTTTATGGCTGAATGACAAAAAAGGTATAGGAAATCTACCCGAAAAATGCTAAAATAAGTATCAGTGGTATTCTGCCATGAATTTTCAGATTAAGGGGTTTGGCTTGTGAGAGAGAGATTGGGACTGAGCAGGCTTACGAATGAAATACCGATCGGGATCTACCGCGACATGATAGATCCGGTGCTGGTGTCCAAAACACATGGGGTGAGCGGAAAGCTGTCGATCGCGGCAGAGCTGGAGCGTTACGATACAATAGGAAAGGACTGCGTGGCAGTCTGTGTGAATGATCTGGCGGCAGTCGGCGCGAAGCCGCTGTTTTTCTATGATACGATCTCCTGTGCCAGACCAAAGAAGGACAAGCTGGAGGATCTGGAAAAGGGCGCGACAGACATGTGTGCGCAGCTTGGGATCACCTATGCGGGCAGTGAGATCATGGAGCTGCCGGACATTTTTCACTATGATCAGTATGATATGGTCGGATTTGCAGTCGGGATCGTGGATCGGGGCGCGTCGAACGGACAGCGGCCGATCAAAAACGGCGATGTGATCATGGGGATCGCGTCGGATGGTTTACATAATAATGGCTACGTGGCAGCAAAAAAGAAGCTGTTCCTGACCAAGACCAGTATGGAGGTCTACTACGAGAACCTGCAGAGCACGCTGGGCGAGCTTTTGATGCAGCCGACGCGCTGTTATCAGAGGGCGTTGGAGCGCATCCGCAGGGAACAGATCAGCATCAGCGGCTGTATACAGGTAGCGCACGGCGGATTGGATGCGGCGCTTCACAGACTCCTGCCGGAGCATTGCGGGGCAGTGATCAAGCAGCCGAAGCAGAATATCCCACCGCTCTATCAGGTGCTGCATCAGGATGGAAATATGTCACTGGATCAGCTCCGGACGACCTGCAATATGGGAGTCGGGATGCTCTTTGTGGTGGCAGAGGAGGACGCGTCGCGCGTCATAGACCTGATAGATGAAGCAGGCGAGCGGCCGGTACCGTTAGGGCTGGTGGAGCGCGCCGGCACACAGATCCGTTACGTTTAACCGAAAACCAAGAGAGGATGTTCACAACGGATGAGTTCACAGGATAAATTAGAAAAGGTACTGCGGGATATACATGTGCTGATCTCGCGCAGTGAATCATACAGTCAGGATCGCATCATCGTGAATAAGCAGGAGATGTTCGGTCTGATCGACCGGCTCAACGCCAGCATCTATGAGATCATGGAGGAATACGAGCTGACGAAGCAGAGCCGTGACAAGGCAGAGCGCGAGCACAAGAAGCAGGGTGACAAGATCATCTGGGATGCCAGTCGCAAGGCAGAGGACATCTACGCCGCTTCCGTGATGTATACCGATGAGGCGCTGAACCACATTCAGTCCATTATGGAGGAATCGACCCAGCAGATCCGCGAGGTTCAGGACGCGATGATCAGGGAGCTGGAGGAGAAAAAGCAGATCGTGCGCACGAACCAGTTGGAGCTAAAATCGCAGTTGCAGGATCTGGTTGACACGGAAAAATACCTGCTTTTGATCGAGGAGCGAAATAAGGAGATCGAACGCGAAAAGGAAAAGCACGGCAGACGATTCGGCGGCACAAAGGAAAAGAGCCAGTTTGCCGATGTAAAGGCAGAGATACGCATCAATAAGGAATATTTCAAAAATGCCGGCATTGAGCTGGAGGACGAGGAGGAAATCCCTTCCGCAGACTCCGAACCGGCGGATACGGCAGGAGCAGAGACACCGGAAGCGGATGGGGATGTCGTTCAGACAACTGATCGGGACGCAGACCAGATTGACCTGTCGGGCGCTGTGTGGGACATCGACGGATTGGATGAAACAGCCGCGAACGAACCGGAGGAGCGGCAGAAAAGACACTTTTTCAAACGTTAAGATCGTGTAATCCACGAAAAAATAAATCATGAATAAACTTATGGAGGATCAACGATGAAATTATATGACGGTGGAGTCTATCTCATCAATGAAACAGAGATCGTAGCGGACGGTCAGGACGCGGCAGCGGTCGTGCAGAGCAAGACAGGCAGCGCGCCTGCGAAGGATGAGGCGAGAAAGGGCACCCTTGCCTACAATATCTTAAAGGATCACAATACATCCGGAAATATGGATGAGCTTCAGATCAAGTTCGACAAGCTCACGAGCCATGACATCACATTTGTCGGAATCATCCAGACAGCGCGCGCGTCAGGACTGGAGCGTTTTCCAATCCCATATGTGCTGACCAACTGCCACAATTCACTCTGTGCAGTCGGCGGTACGATCAATGAGGATGATCATATGTTCGGACTGAGCTGCGCCAAAAAGTACGGCGGTATCTATGTACCCCCGCATCAGGCAGTCATCCATCAGTTTGCGCGTGAAATGCTCGCAGGCGGTGGAAAGATGATCCTTGGCTCGGATTCACACACCCGCTACGGTGCACTCGGAACGATGGCGATGGGTGAGGGCGGACCGGAGCTTGTCAAGCAGCTCCTGTCACAGACCTATGATATTAAAATGCCGGGTGTCGTAGCCGTATATCTGAAAGGCAGCTTAAAGCCCGGTGTCGGACCGCAGGACGT
>CAZERX010000169.1:0-4053 GCA_964515045.1 uncultured Eubacterium sp. | reverse complement strand
TTTGTTTATTGTGGTAATGAATTATCACGTTACTACGATAAAGTGAACAAAAAGGGAGGACATATGAAACAGAATTTACATACACCGGAGGGTGTCCGCGATATTTACAATTCGCAGTGCGAACGCAAGCTGTATCTGGAACAGAAGCTGTTTTCCGTACTGACCGGCTACGGCTACCATCCGATCGAAACACCCTCGTTTGAATTTTTTGATATCTTTGGAAAAGAGGTCGGCACAACGCCGTCACGCGATCTGTACAAGTTTTTTGACCGTGAAGGTAACACGCTGGTGCTCCGACCGGACATCACGCCGTCCATCGCGCGTTCCGCAGCAAAATATTATATGGATAACGATATGCCGCTGCGGTTCTGTTATAAGGGCAATACGTTCATCAATCATCACAGCCTGCGCGGACGGATGAAGGAATGCACACAGCTCGGTGCGGAGTTCATGGGGGATAATTCCGTGGATGCGGATGCAGAGATCCTGTCCATGATCGTAGACTGTCTTTTGGCGGCAGGACTCCGTGAGTTCCAGATCAGTGTCGGTCATGCGGCTATTTTTAACGGACTTGCAAAGGCAGCGGAGCTGTCTGAGGATGAGACCGAGCAACTCCGTGAGCTTCTTTCCAATAAAAATTTCTATGCAGTCGAGGAATTTGTAGCGAGCCGTTCGCTGCCGGAGGATCTGATGCGCTGCTTCGGCATCCTGCGCTGTATGTATACCTCTGCCGAGGAGCTTTCTGCATTCCAGCAGGCGGCACAGGCATATCCGACCGTATATCAGGCGTTAAAACGGCTGGAGGAGCTGCAAAAGATGCTGCTGCTTTATGGCATTGACGCGTATGTATCCTTAGAGCCGGGAATGGTGAGTGATTACCATTACTATACCGGCGTGCTGCTTGCAGGCTATACCTACGGCACCGGTGAACCGATCGTGAAGGGCGGACGTTACGATGAGCTGCTCCCGATGTTCGGAAAAGACGCACCGGCGATCGGCTTTGCGATCGTGATCGATCAGTTATTGGAGGCGATCCAGCGTCAGCGGATCGAGGTTCCGATCACGCACAGCACACAGCTCATCATCTATGATGAAATGCACCGCGAGGAAGCGATCGTGGAAGCGAGAAAGCTGCGGAGCACCGGCGGACGTGCAGAGCTTTTGCGCTACGATGCGTCTGCGGATATGCATTCCTATGAGCAATATGCAGCAGACAACCACATCACGCGCATCAGTTGGCTGACACAGCAGGCTGATAAGGACTGACGGAGAACGATGGGAGAACAGATTATGGCAAATACAACAAGCGAACGCTATCTGACCTTTGCGCTCGGAAAGGGCAGACTGGCGAACCGTACCTTGAAATTATTTGAGGAGATCGGCATCACCTGTGAGGAGATGAAGGATAAGGATACCCGAAAGCTCATTTTCGTGAACGAGGAGCTGAAGCTGCGCTTTTTCCTTGCAAAAGGGCCGGATGTGCCGACGTATGTGGAATACGGCGCGGCAGATATCGGTGTCGTCGGCGAGGATACGATCCTTGAGGAGGGCAGAAATATTTATGAGGTATTAGATCTCGGCTTTGGAAAGTGCCGCATGTGCGTATGCGGGCCGGAGAGCGCGAAGGAGCTTTTGCTCCATCACGAGCAGATCCGCGTGGCATCCAAATATCCGCGCATTGCGAAAAACTATTTTTATAACAAAAAGCATCAGACGATCGAGATCATCAAGCTGAACGGCTCGATCGAGCTTGCACCGATCGTGGAGCTTGCCGATGTGATCGTTGATATCGTGGAGACCGGCTCGACCCTGCGCGAGAACGGGCTGCAGGTTTTAGAGGAGATCTGTCCGCTTTCTGCCCGCATGGTCGTGAATCCGGTGAGCATGAAAATGGAAAACGAACGGATCACAAAGCTGATCAGTGACTTAAAACAGGTCATTCAAAAGGAGAGATAACATGCGAATTTTAGAGCTGAATCAGGAAACAAAAAATAACATTCTGGAGAATCTGTTAAAACGCAGCCCGAACAGCTACGGTGCTTATGAGGATCGTGTCGCAGCGATCATCGCAGAAGTCCGTGAGAAGCGCGATGAGGCGGTTTTTTCCTACACCAGACAGTTTGACGGCGCAGAGATCAGCGCCGACAATATCCTTGTCACAAAGGAGGAGATCGACGAAGCCTATGCAACGGTCGATCCGCAGCTCCTTTCCGTGATCAGAAAGGCGCTCGTCAACATCCGTGCGTACCATGAAAAGCAGCGTCAGTACAGTTGGTTTGATTCGGAGGAAAACGGGATCATCCTTGGTCAGAAGGTGACTCCGCTGCAGCGTGTGGGTGTCTATGTTCCCGGCGGCAAGGCGGTCTATCCGTCCTCCGTTCTTATGAACGTGCTTCCCGCAAAGGTGGCAGGTGTCGATGAGATCATCATGACGACACCGCCCGCAAAGGACGGAAAGATCTGTGCGTCCACACTCGTTGCGGCAACGGAAGCAGGTGTTGATAAGATCTATAAGGTCGGCGGCGCGCAGGCGATCGCGGCACTCGCGTTCGGAACGCAGAGTATCCCGAAGGTTGACAAGATCGTCGGCCCCGGCAATATCTATGTTGCCCTTGCCAAAAAGGCAGTGTTTGGTCACGTGAGCATTGATTCGATTGCAGGGCCGAGTGAGATACTCGTGCTTGCAGACGAGACCGCAAATCCGCATTTTGTTGCAGCAGATTTGCTGTCACAGGCAGAGCATGACGAAATGGCTTCCGCGATCCTTGTAACGACGAGCCGCACGCTGGCAGAACAGGTGTCTGCTGAGGTGGATCAGTTCTTACAGGTGCTGAGCCGCAGGGAGATCATTCAGAAATCCCTTGACAATTACGGCTATATTTTAGTCGCTGACAGCGAGGCTGACGCGATCGAGACCGCAAACGACATCGCTTCCGAGCATCTGGAGATCGTAATGCGGGATCCGTTTGCAGTCATGACCAAGATCCGCAATGCCGGTGCGATATTCCTCGGAACATACAGCAGTGAGCCGCTCGGTGATTATTTTGCAGGGCCGAACCATGTGCTGCCGACGAACGGTACGGCGAAATTTTTCTCTGCGCTGTCCGTGGATGATTTCATCAAAAAATCAAGTATTATCTCTTATTCAAGAGAGGCACTTGAGCCGATCTATAAGGACATCGTGCAGTTTGCGGAATGCGAGCAGTTGACCGCACATGCCAATTCGATCCGCGTGCGTTTTGAGGATCAGTAACAGGCAATTTTATGGAGGGTGATACAAGAAATTATGGATAAAAAAATTCTGGTTGCGACGATCTATCTGAGAGACGGCAATCCGGTCCGCAGCATTCAAGAGCAGGAGCCTTTGGGCGAGCTTCGCACCTATGCAAAGCTCTACAATGACAGCGGTGTTGACAAGATCTTTGTATTTGATCTGTCCGTCGATGATGATGAACGTGCCAAAAATCTTGCGGCGATCCGTGAGCTGAACCGCATGATCGACATTCCGACCTGCGGCGGCGGCAGTCTGCATCGGATGGATGACGTGAAAAAGCTGTTTTATGCAGGCTGTAAGCAGGTGATGTTAAATGCCGCCAAAAGCGGCTGTATCGATCTCGCGCGGCAGGCGGCAGACCGTTACGGCAAGGATCGGATACTGGTATCCGTGCACAATGTCGATTTTATATTCAAGAACAAAGCGGAGATGAGCGAGCTGTTCCATGAGGTGCTCGTGATGGATGAGTCGGTACTGGATGCGGTAGACAATCTGTCCAACACGCCGTATGTCGTGCAGTATGACGGCTCGGATTTCGCGGAGATCTTCGCACTGCTGGAGCGTGAGAATGCGCGCGGCATCTGCGGTGCACTCATCAACGATCCGCAGACGGATATCATGCAGTACAAGTCCAATCTGGTCGAAGCTGGGCTTTGGATGGATAATTTTAATCCGCAGATCCAGTGGGCGCAGCTCAAGAAAAATTCAGACGGCATGGTACCCTGTATCGTGCAGGATTACCGCACGGATGAGGTGCTGATGCTCGCATATATGAATGA
>CAZERX010000168.1:0-4058 GCA_964515045.1 uncultured Eubacterium sp. | reverse complement strand
GTTTCCGCAAAGACGCAGCACAATGAGGCAGCTCCGGCACAGCATGAGCTGGCACCGATCTATGCACAGTGCAATGTTGCGACTGACCACAACCAGCTCATCATGGAAACACTGAAAAAGGTCGCCGGCAGACATGGCTTGCAGTGTCTGCTGCATGAGAAGCCGTTCGCAGGTGTCAATGGCTCTGGAAAGCATGACAACTGGTCGCTTACGACGGACGACGGCATCAATCTGTTAGACCCCGGTTCTACGCCGCATGACAATATCCAGTTCCTGCTCGTGCTGACCTGTATGCTGAAGGCTGTGGATGAGCATGCAGATCTGTTGCGTGCGTCTGCCGCAGATGTCGGAAATGATCACCGGCTCGGAGCGAACGAGGCACCGCCGGCAATCATTTCTGTTTTCCTCGGTGAGCAGTTGGAGGACGTGATCACGCAGCTCGTGAGCACCGGAAATGCGACGCACAGTCTGAAGGGCGAAATGCTGGAGACCGGTGTGCGCACACTGCCCGATTTTATGCGCGATGCGACGGATCGGAACCGTACTTCGCCGTTCGCGTTCACTGGAAATAAGTTTGAGTTCCGTATGGTCGGCTCGCAGGCATCCATCGCGCAGCCGAACATCGTGCTGAACACGATCGCTGCGGAGGCATTTGCTGAGGCATGTGATGTGCTGGAGCAGGCAGATAATTTTGATGATGCCGTACACGATCTGATCAAAAAGTATGCGACCGAGCATCAGCGCATCATTTTCAACGGAAACGGCTATTCGGAGGAATGGGTTGCAGAAGCAGAGCGCCGCGGACTGCCGAATATCCGCACGATGGTGGATGCGATCCCTGCGTATGCAACGGAGAAGTCCGTCGGATTGTTCGAGAAGTTCAACGTGTTTACCAAGGTCGAGCTGGAATCCCGCGTGGAGATCGAGTATGAGACCTACGCCAAGATGATCAATATCGAGGCAAGATCCATGATCGACATCACAGGCAAGCAGATCATCCCTGCCGTGATCCGTTATGCGACGGCACTCGCAACCTCGGTCAATGCAGTGACGACAGCAGGTGGTGCGGATGTGTCCGTACAGAGCGAGCTGCTCGCGGAAACGTCAGATCATCTTTCTGATGTCAAGGTGGCGCTGGCGAAGCTCGTCGATGTGACGGAACGCGGAAGTGCGATGCCGCAGGGCATGGAGCAGGCGGTATTCTATCGTGACGAGGTCCGCACTGCGATGGATGCGTTGCGTGAGCCGGTGGATAAGCTGGAAATGATCGTGGATAAGGAGCTTTGGCCGATGCCGTCCTATGGCGATCTGATCTTTGAAGTATAAGCGATATGTATAAGAAAAAGGTGTTTTCCAATCATCGGAAAACACCTTTTTTATGCGATAGGAAATCAAAAAATCAGCACCTCGCCGTCGCGGATGGCGTAGGAAACCTCGTCGCCCAGCTCCATGCGAGCCTGTGCACTCGTGCTCTGGGTGATGTCATTTTGTAGTGCCGCAAGCTGCTTTGAGGGCACCATGACCTGAATGCAGACACCGTCGGTGTATGCCGTGTCCAGTATCGTGATACCTGCGCGCGCGAGCAGATACTGGATCTTGCCGAGTCCGGTGTAGTCGGTGTAAATATCCATGCGCCGTCCGCTGCACCGCGTGAGGATCACGGAGTTCGCAAGTCCCTCCTGAACGGATTTTTGGTAGGCGCGCACGAGTCCGCCCGTGCCGAGCAGCGTGCCGCCGAAATACCGTGTCACGACGACTGCGACATTATGGATGTCCTCGCGCAGCAGCACATCGAGCATGGGTCGTCCAGCCGTGCCGGAAGGCTCGCCGTCGTCATTGCAGCGCGTGTTTTCGTGCTTTTCACCGATGGTGAACGCGGTGCAGTTGTGCTTCGCGTCCCAGTATTCCTTCTTTTTTTTATTAAAAAAGGCGACTGCCTCCTCCTCGCTGCTGACCGGTGTGACCGATGCGATAAAGCGGGATTTTTTTTCTTCAATTTCTCCGATGCCGCCCTCATAGACGATCTTATATCCTGATTCACTCATGCCACCAAGTATAGCATTTTCTGGGAAAGTTTACAAGTGGTGCCAAAGATGCTATAATGATTAGAATTAGTCTGATCAGGAGGAAAACTATGAACTATGGAAAAGAGGGGGCAAAGAAGCAGTCAAAGAAGCTCCGAGCCAAGTCTCCAAAGGTTTTACGAAAGTTCAAAGTGGTTAGCTATAAACTGTTGCTCGTGTGCGCGTTTGCGCTGGTTGTCGGCGTAGGCTTTACCGGCTTCGGTGTTTATAAGGGTATCATTGATGCTTCGCCGACGATCGAGGCGATGGACGTGACCCCGACCGGCTATCTGTCTACCGTGCTGGACGTGGAGGGCAATACGACGGCGACACTCGTTGCTTCCGGCTCCAACCGTGTGTATGTGACGATCGACGAGATACCGGAGGATCTGCAGCATGCGTTTGTTGCCATCGAGGATGCGCGTTTTTATGAGCACAACGGTATTGATGTCAAGGGTATCATCCGTGCGGGAGTCAAGGGTATCCTGTCCGGCGGACATTTTTCGCAGGGTGCTTCTACCATCACGCAGCAGCTATTGAAGAACAATGTGTTCACGACGTGGACGACGGATCGCGGCTTCGCAAAGGTTGTCCGCAAGCTGCAGGAGCAGTATCTTGCGATCGAGCTGGAAAAAAAGGTCAACAACAAGGACTGGATCTTGGAAAACTATCTGAATACGGTAAACCTCGGCCAAAATTCACTGGGCGTGCAGGCGGCAGCCATGCGTTACTTTAACAAGGACGTTTCGGAGCTGACGCTGTCAGAGTGTGCGGTGATCGCAGGCATCACCAAAAGTCCGGAGGGGCTGAACCCGATCAGCCATCCGGAGGAGAATGCCGAGCGGCGCGAGGAAGTGCTCACAAAGATGGAGGAGCAGGGCTACATCACCGCGGAGCAGAAGGAGGATGCGCTGGCAGACAAGGTGTACAAGCGCATCAAAAAGGTAAATATCAAGAAAACCGAGGAGAGCAGCCAGATCAATTCTTATTTTGTGGACGAGCTGACCAATCAGGTGCTGGACGATCTGCAGAATGTGCTCGGCTATACCAAGGCAGAGGCATATAAGGCACTGTACAACAGCGGTCTGACCATTCAGTCTACGCAGGATCCCGCGATACAGGCGATCTGCGACGAGGAGGTCAATAATCAGGAAAACTATCCGACGCAGCCGCGGGTATCCTTTAATTACCGTCTGAGCATCCAGAAGGCTGACGGCAGCATGGCAAATTATGATGAGCAGACGATGCTGGCATACTATCAGTCTGCCGATTCCAATTACAGTATCAATTTTGCCACACAGGAGGATGCGGCAGCCGCGATCGAAGCGTACAAGGCAGAGCTGATGGAGGATGGCGATACGATACCGGAGGGCGGCGAATACGTGAATTATACGATGCAGCCGCAGGCAGCGCTGACCGTGATCGACCAGAGCACCGGTGAGGTCAAGGCGATCGTCGGCGGACGCGGCACCAAGGTCGCAAACCGAACGTTAAACCGTGCGACGGATACGACCAGACAGCCCGGATCTACCTTTAAGGTGCTGGCGGCGTATGCACCGGCGCTGGATGGCGCAGGCATGTCGCTTGCGAGTGTGGAGGATGATGCGCCGTATGAGTATGCGAACGGCACGCCGCTGAAAAACTATGACAAGCATTACCGCGGCTTCACGAATTTCCGGACGGCGATCACCTACTCGATCAACGTAGTGACCGTGCGCTGTCTGACGGACATCGGTGTGGACAACGGCTATTCCTATCTGCAGGATTTCGGTTTTACGACGCTGACGGACAGTGACCGTGTGCAGTCGCTGGCGTTGGGTGGTGTGACGAATGGTGTGACGAATCTGGAGCTGACCGCGGCATACGCAACGATCGCGAACGGCGGAGAATATGTAAAACCCCGCTTTTATACAAAAATATTAGATCATGACGGAAATGTGCTGATCGACAATACGCCGCAGACTAAGCGCGTGCTCAAGGAAACAACGGCATGGC
>CAZERX010000167.1:0-4224 GCA_964515045.1 uncultured Eubacterium sp. | reverse complement strand
ATCTGAAGGATTTTGTCGCGCGAAACAAGGCACGCGTGGCAACGCGCAATATGGCGATGTCCAGACAGAAGAAGCTCGACAAAATGGATGTGATCGAGCTGGCGGCAGAAAAGCCGAAGCCGGAATTTGAGTTCCGCACGGCGCGTGCGTCGGGACGCTATATTTTTCAGACAAAGGAGCTTGTCATCGGTTACGATGAGCCGCTTTCGACTCCGCTGGAGCTTTCGATGGAGCGCGGACAAAAGGTCGTGCTGACAGGTGCGAACGGCATTGGAAAAACGACGCTGTTAAAAAGCATTCTCGGACTGATCCCGCCGCTGCGGGGTACGGTCGAGCTGGGCGATTATCTGGAGATCGGCTATTTTGAGCAGGAGATGGATCAGTCGGTCACAGATACGTGTATTGAGGAGATCTGGAAGGAATTTCCGGCGTATTCGCAGTATGAGGTGCGCAGCGCGCTCGCAAAATGCGGACTCACGACGAAGCATATCGAGAGTCAGGTGCGCGTGCTTTCCGGCGGTGAGCAGGCGAAGGTGCGGCTGTGCAAGCTGATCAACCGCGAAACAAATATCCTGCTTTTGGATGAGCCGACAAACCATCTGGATGTCGATGCAAAGGCAGAGTTAAAGCGCGCACTGCAGGCTTATCGGGGCAGTATCCTCATGGTCTGCCATGAGCCGGAATTTTATGACGGACTGGCGACGGATGTATGGGATTGTACCCAATGGACGACGCGGCTGTGAGAAAAAGGAGGATCAAGCGATGAGTATACATAATGAAGAAACAGACGACATTTTCACATGTTTTCCGGACAAAGAAGCCTTTGATGCTTATTGGAAAAAAACGTATGTGCCGCTTTCGTATGAGGATGTGCGGGAAGCATATGAGTCTTATGTGGAAACGGCAGAAAAGCACATTTTCCTCAGCGATTATGAGGAAGCAGGTGCGGTCAGCAGGGCAGATTTTATGGAAAATCTTTCGCAGGATGCACAGTTTCAGTTTCAGGATATCCTGACGGAAGCATTTTATGAGAAAAATGAGGAGCTTTACGAGACGGCATTCGCGATCTATGAGGAGGCGCAGTTGTCGGGCAACGGAAAAGGCGCGGTGGCAGAGACGTTCCATCAGGAGTATGACCGGCTGTACCGTGAGTTTCTGGAGCTTTTGTTTGATCGCTATTTCGCATAAAGGAGACCTTCCGCATGACGGAATTAGAGCAATATTATAATAAATTCAATGAGGAAAAGCGTCTGCTGAGCCGTCACGGACAGGTGGAGTTTCACACGACCATGCACTACATCCAACGTTATCTGGAGCAGTTAAAAAAAGAACAGCCGCAGACGATCCGTATCATTGACATCGGCGCGGGCACCGGTCGTTACAGTGTGGCCTTGGCGGAGGAGGGCTACGATGTGACGGCGGTCGAGCTTGTGAAATACAATCTCGGCATTTTGAAAAAAAAGGGTGCAAATGTGAAGGCTTATCAGGGGAACGCGCTGAAATTAAAGCGTTTTTCGGACAACAGCTTTGACCTTGCACTGCTGTTTGGCCCGATGTATCATCTGCATTCGGACGAGGAGCACGTGCAGGCGCTGCGGGAAGCGAAGCGCATCGTCCGAAGCGGTGGTGTGATCATGGTTGCTTATGTGATGAACGATTACAGCGTGATCCGCTACGGCTTTATGGAGGGTCACATCGCAGAACGCATGAAAAATGGGGATCTGACGGAGGATTTTCAGATCCGGCACAATGAGGCGGAGCTGTACGACTATGCAAGGCTTCCGCAGATCGACGCGTGGAATGCGGCGGCAGGGCTTACGCGGATACAGATGATCGCACCGGATGGGGCGGCGGATTATATCCGTCCGGTGCTGAATGCAATGGACGAGGAAACGTTTGCATATTTTTTAGATTATCAGTTGAAAAACTGTGAGCGGACGGAGCTGCTCGGAGCCAGCTCGCACACGGTTGACATCCTGCGCGTGTGAGCCGCACCGGAAGTCTGATAATTTTTTCACAAAGATTTCAGCAGGATAGTTTACATTTTTTCAAAAAGGTGGTATAGTGACCGAGGACGGTACCCGTCGCACGGGACTGTACCCTTTTTTGGAGGAATTGAATAATGAAGAACACGGTTTTAACGCTTCGGAAGCAGAAGGAAAGCCAAGACAAGATCACGATGCTGACCTGTTACGACTATTCCATGGCAAAGCTGATGGACGAAGCAGGGATCAACGTGCTGTTGATCGGAGATTCACTTGGACAGGTGATGCTCGGTTTGGAGGATACCCTGTCTGTCACTATGGAGGATATGATCCATCATACGGCGGCAGTCGCACGCGGGGCAAAAAATGCCTTTATTCTGGCGGATATGCCGTTTATGTCTTATCAGGCATCTATTTACGATGCCGTTACCAATGCAGGCAGATTGATGAAGGAAGGTCGTGCAAACGGCGTAAAATTAGAGGGCGGAGCTACGGTGTGCGAACAGATTCGTGCGATCGTGGATGCGTCCATTCCGGTGTGCGCGCATCTTGGACTGACTCCGCAGTCGGTGAATGCATTCGGCGGCTTTAAGGTGCAGGGCAAAACGATCGAGGCAGCACAGAAGCTGATCGACGATGCCAAGCGTGTGGAGGAAGCCGGTGCGAGCATGGTCGTGTTGGAGTGCGTGCCCGCGCCGATCGCTGAAAAGATCACGCAGGCAGTATCCATCCCGACGATCGGTATCGGTGCAGGCGCAGGCTGTGACGGACAGGTTTTGGTATATCAGGATATGCTCGGCATGTTTTCGGATTATGTGCCGAAATTCGTCAAGCATTTCGCCGAGGTTGGCGATGTGATGAAGCAGGCATTCGCGGATTATACGGCAGAGGTGAAGGCGGGAACCTTCCCGACGCAGGCGCAGACTTACGGGATCGCGGATGATGTGCTGGAGAAATTGTATTAAATTTCGCTTGAAAAACACCATGTAACGTAGATAGGGAATGTGAAAAACAGCCGCGTATTGGTCTGGGTCATGTGAATACATCCGCCTGCGGCACGCTTTCGCTCGGTTGTCGCTGGCAATGGTACATAAGCGACCAAAGGACGGTCGCTAAGTACCAGCCGCTCCAAACTGCCGCAGGGCTGGATGCATTTCACATTCCCTGTCCATGTACTGGCGGCATTTCACCATCACATAACCGAAATATATAGAAAAGGGAGACCACTATTATGCAACTCGCAACAACCATAAATGAAGTTAGGGAAAATGTCAAAGCATGGAAAAAGGACGGCTGCACCGTCGGTTTTGTGCCGACGATGGGTTATCTGCACGAGGGACACGGCAGTCTGATCAGCCGCGCGCGCGCAGAGAATGACAAGGTCGTCGTCAGCATTTTCGTAAATCCGATGCAGTTTGGCCCGAATGAGGATCTGGAGAGCTATCCGAGAGATCTGGAAAAAGACAGCGCCTACTGTGAATCACTCGGCGCAGACCTGATCTTTCACCCCGAACCGTCTGAAATGTATACCGACGGCTTTTGTTCTTATGTAGATATGTCGGTGCTGACCGAGGAGCTGTGCGGTCTGTCACGTCCGGTGCATTTCCGCGGCGTGTGCACGGTTGTAAATAAGCTGTTCAACATCGTACAGCCCGACCGCGCGTACTTCGGACAGAAGGATGCACAGCAGCTTGCCGTGATCCGGCGCATGGTAGAGGATCTGAACATGGATCTTACGATCGTCGGCTGTCCGATCATCCGTGAGGAGGACGGACTGGCGAAAAGCTCACGGAACACCTATCTTTCCGCAGAGGAGCGGCAGGCGGCACTCGTGCTCTCTCGCGCCGTTTCTTATGGACAGGAGCTTGTGGAAGCAGGTGAGACCGATGCAAATGCACTTGTGTCAAAAATGAAGGAAATGATCGAAAAAGAGCCGCTCGCACGCATTGATTATGTCAAGGCAGTAGACGGACTGACCATGCAGCAGATCGACCGCGTACAGCGTCCGATGCTCGTGGCACTCGCCGTTTACATCGGAAAAACACGTTTGATCGACAACTTTATGGTCACAGATTAGAAAAGGACAAAACCATGAATATCGAATTATTAAAGGGAAAGATCCACCGCGCGACTGTCATGCAGGCGGCGCTGGATTATGTCGGAAGCATCACGGTCGATGAGGATCTTTTGGATGCCGCAGGGATTCTGGCGGGGGAAGGTATTGATGCCGAGGTCATCG
>CAZERX010000166.1:0-4239 GCA_964515045.1 uncultured Eubacterium sp. | reverse complement strand
CTCCTCCTTTGTCAGCTCATTGATACGCCTTTCGCCGTCAATTCCGGTGCGGTCGATCAGTACCGGTATCAGCTTCGCCGGTGCGAGTCCGCCCAGCACGTTTTTGAAGCATTTATTCTGATTTTCCGAAAAATCCCGAAGCAGCCGCTTATCAAGCTGTTCCTCCGTCAGTGCAGGCTTCCAGTCGATCAAAAGCTGCAGCGGTCCTTTGTGGATCTCCTCATTGACAACGGCGCTCGCCGAGAGCATCAGCGGCCCGCTGACACCGAAATGCGTGAACAGAAGCTCGCCGAAGTCCTCATACAGGATCTTTTTTGGCTGCTCCGGTGCGAAGATCTTTACCCGCACGTTTTTCGGTGCGAGTCCCTGCAATTCCTTCACGTCCTCATCTGCCGCCGTAAACGGAACGAGCGACGGATATAACGGTGTCACGGTATGACCGAGCATTTCTGCCAGTGCATAGCCACTTCCGTCTGAGCCGGTCGTCGGATAGGATCTGCCGCCGGTCGCGAGCAGGATCCGCACCGCTTCATACTGCGTTCCGTCCGAAAGCTCTGCCAGAAACGTATCTGCCTCCGTTTTTTTTACCCGCTCCACAAAGGAATGACAGCGCACCGTGATCCCATACCTGTCCATCATGCGCTTTAACGCTCCGATCACGTCTGATGCATGGTCAGAAGCCGGAAAGACACGTTCTCCGCGCTCGACCTTGGTCTTCATACCGGCTGACTCAAAAAATTCGATCACCTGCTGGTTTGTAAATGTATAAAATGCGCTGTACAAAAATTTCGACTGGTGCGGAACATGTGAAAACAGCTCCTCCACTGCGCATGCATTTGTGAGATTGCATCTGCCTTTTCCGGTAATGTAGATCTTTTTTCCGACCTTCTCATTCCGTTCCAGCACAAGGATCCGGTCGCCGCTGATCCCGTTTTTCGCCGCAGATACCGCCGCCATCATTCCGGCTGCGCCTGCGCCGACGATAACAAGTTCATATTTATGCATGATCGTCTCCCAGCTTGGCGTAACGCATTTTCAGCGAATCGTCAATGTAATTGATCTCGTCGCTCTCGTACACCTGATATTCATCCCAGATATTTTCAAGCTCCTCCAAAGTCTTTACGACCTCACCCTGCTTTTTCATGCAGAGTGCAACGATCAGCGCATTGATCACGCTCAGCGGTGCAACGAGCGAATCCACGATGGATGCCATGTCACTGCTCGCGATCAGATTGCACGATGAATAGAGGTTCATCGGTGAATGCACGCTGTCGGTCAGCGTGATGACCTTGGCATTGCGGTTGTTGGCAAATTCCATTGCCTTTAAGGTACGCATAGAATACCGTGGGAAGCTGATGCCGATAATGACATCCTCCGCGCCGATCCGCACCATCTGTTCAAAAAGCTCACTCGAATTATTTGTATTGAGCTGCACGACATGGTCAAACATCAGATGCAGATAAAAGGCGAGGAAGCTCGCGAGCGGTGCACAGCTCCGGATGCCGACGATATAGATCGTCCGCGCCTTTAGGATCGTATCGACTGCCATTTCAAACGCACTCTGGTCGATATGCTCCATCGTATATTTGATCTTTTCTGCATCTGCCTGCAGAACGGTCTCAAGGATCTGTGACTGTGTGATGCGTCCGTAGGTGACCTCCATCCGCTGGATGGAATTTAGCTTGTTTCGCACCATTTCCTCAAGTGCTTTCTGAAATTCCGGATAGCCCTTGTAGCCCAGATGCGACGCAAAGCGGACGACCGTGGACTCACTGACACCCACGACATCGCCGAGCTTTGCCGCCGTCAGAAATACCGCCTTGTCATAATTATCCGTAATATAGGTAGCAAGGAGCTTCTGCCCCTTGCTCATGCTGCCGTATGCCTGATTGATCCGGTTGGTCAGCTCATTCGTGTTACTCATTGATCGTATCCTCCGGTACCGTACCATCGGGCACGCTCACCCAAAGCTCACGCTCGCGCTCGGTCTTACGCGAAGGCTTCTCGGGATTGACTGCCGTATAAGCCAGCGTATATTCTCCGATCTGGTCGAACACATAGCTCTCGCTCTCATGGAGCACTGCCTCCGTGCCGTCGGGTGCCGTGACTAAGATCTCTACCGTATCGGTCACATCCGTACCTCCGGTCAGCTTCGCCGTAATGCCCTCCATCAG
Organism: uncultured Eubacterium sp.; assembly: GCA_964515045.1. Classification (GTDB taxonomy): domain Bacteria; phylum Bacillota; class Clostridia; order Lachnospirales; family Lachnospiraceae; genus W0P33-017. The sequence continues at coordinate 2,065 of CAZERX010000166.1, read as the reverse complement.
ATCATCCCAGTAATATTCCGTGTCCGTTCCGATGAGCAGGATCGGCTCCCAGTCTGTCTTGCTGGTCAGCTCCGGTACACCGTTATCCTTTACGGTGATCGTCTGCTTTTTCACCGTCTTTTTCTGATTGTTCGGGTTCGTCACAATGTACTTCACATGATAGGTGCCGGACTGCTCGAAGGTATAGGTCGGATCGACCTTCTTATAGCTGTCCGCATCCGGTGTTTTCACATAAACACGGATCTTTGCAGTCAGATCCACGCCTGCTGCATCCTTCGCTTTCAGACCGGTGAGCATGTTGCGCGTGTCACCAACCTTCTTCGTCAGAGTTTTCTTGACTCCGGTAAGCGTCGCAGGTTTATTGTCCACCACCTTGTAGGTGATCTTTTTCGTCGCAGTCCTGCCGAAGGAATCAACAACGGAATACGTCACCGGATAGCTTCCGATCTTTTTGGTATTGACCGTTCCGCTCCGTTTTACCCAATCGGTCACGTCAAAGCCGCCGGAATCCTTACAGGTCATATATTCATCCGTAAACTTTGAGCCGTATGCGATCGTTTTTTTAGAGATCTTAAACTTCGGCTTTGAGGAGCCGGTCTTATACGGATTATCCTTTGCCGGATCCGTCGGATCCCAGCCCGAATAACCCTTAACGGTGATCGTCTTCGGCTTTCCGAGCGGATCATCCTTCGCACTGCCGTTAAAGATCACGACCTTTGTGCCGAGCGGACAGTTGTCATAGATCCACTTGCTCGCTGCGACCGTCAGACGGCAGCAGCCGTGGGATGCCGTCGTACCGAGCTTATTATACTGACGGTAAGACTGTGTATTTGCCTGCTGCTGATAATACCACACGGAATGGAACAGGATGGAGCCTGTGATACGCGTACAGTACTGTCCATAGCACGGTCCGTCCAATACCCACCAGCGGTATTTGTTCATCGTATGAAACGTGCCGATCGGCGTGGCATAGCCGATCGAACACGTGAAAGCCGTATACGGTGTGCCGTCCTTCTCATAGACCGTTACGACGTTCGTTCCCTTATTGATCTTTATGTAATAATCCCCCGCATTTTTCGTTGCGGCCGAGGCTCCCTGCAGAGAACCAAACAGACACGTCACCGTCAGCACAAGTGCCAGCAGAGCCGCCTGTATGCGTTTTTTCTTGACCTTATCCATAATCAACCTCCTAGTGTCCGCATCTTTCTGACACGACACTTCTATGCTACCCCCTTTTGTTTTTTTCGTCAAGCGAAATCGGTCAGTTTTACTATTCAAAAAAAGACTGTCACGCCGGAATCGTATTGCCCGTGGGAAGTGGTTTCGGGATGCAATTCTTTTGTGACAGTCATTTTTAACGTTTCTTTCAGATGAATGCTTCATCTGATATGTCCGGTACTTTAATGCTTATACCGGATATGCCTTGTTTTTCTCGTCAGCAGTCATCGGATCTACCTTCGTCTGCTGTGCCTTGCGATACTTGAAAAATTCAGTCGCAACCTGCGGGAATAATGCGTAGCTCAGTACGTCCTCATCCTGCTGCTTCCACTGCTTCATTTCAGCCTCGATCTTATCTAATTCCGGCTCAAGCAGATCTGCGTATCTGCATGTGATCGCATTCTTTTTGTCCTCGCCGAGTACCTTGTCTACGACTTCCGGATTGAACGGCTTTACAGTCTGACCGTACTTTCCGAGCAGGACATCCTTGGTCTCCTTGGTAGCGACCTTATAACGCTCACCCATCAGCACGTTGAACACTGCCTGTGTACCAACGATCTGTGAAGAAGGTGTAACGAGCGGCGGCTCACCAAGATCCTTGCGGACTCTGGGGATCTCCTCAAGCACTTCCATGTACTTGTCCTCTGCATTCTGCTCCTTGAGCTGTGATACCATGTTGGAAAGCATTCCGCCCGGTACCTGATACAGCAGGGTCTGGATATCTACGCCTAATACCTTCGGGTTCAGCAGTCCGCTCTGGATCGCTTCCTCACGCATCGGACGGAAGTAATCAGCGATCTCCTTTAAGAGCATCTGGTCAAAGCCGGGATCATACGCTGTTCCCTTG
>CAZERX010000165.1:0-4292 GCA_964515045.1 uncultured Eubacterium sp. | reverse complement strand
GGATGAGAATGGAAAGCTGTGCGGTGATGTGGATTATGCGGCAGTTGAGCCGGTCGCATCCGCGATCACGCCGGTTCCGGGTGGAGTCGGACCCATGACGATCGCAATGCTGATGAATAACTGTGTGGAAGCGATCCGAGATCAGAATATGAGGGTTCACGATGAAATGTAAGAATTGCGGTGAGAAGATTGGAGAAGGCAATCTGTACTGCTCACGGTGCGGTGCAGAGGTGCAGATCGTATCGCCGGTGAACGTGATGGAGGAGGAATTTTTCCTCGATTTTCAGAATCGTGAAATGCATCGGAAACCGTCGGAGCAGTCCGACGGTGAGCTGTACGGACAGGCGGCGAAGCAGTACCGGCGAAGCCTTGCACATATGCGTGTATTCGTCGCGGTGAGTGCGGTCGTGTTTTTTCTGTCTGCATTTCTGATCTATGCGTACAGTATGCGAAAGCCGCTCGCGGCAGATCCCTATACGGAGCTTGTCACGGCGCTTGCAAGGCAGGATCCCGATGCCGTGTCAGAGCAGCTCGGTCGGATGGAAGCGCAGGATGCAGAGGGCTGTACGGCACTGCTCTGGCGCGCATGGTATTATGGGATGCAGGGGCAGACGGAGCAGCAGATGGAGCTTCTGATGCAGATCTTAGAACGGGAGCCGGACAATCGCTATGCGTGCCGCAGCCTTCTCGCACTGTATGTGGAAGCAGAGGATTTTGAGAGTGTTTACGGACTGTACGAGCGATATGAGGATCAGCCGCTCGCAGAGCTTTTTACGGATTATCTTGTGGACGAGCCGGTGATCACGACGCAGCCGAAGGCAGGCATCGGAAACATGCTGACGCTCACGGCGGCGGACGGACTGAACATCTATTATACACTGGACGGCTCCTCACCGGTGCAGAACGGTATTTTGTATTATGCACCGATCATGCTCGAAGCAGGCACTTATACGGTGACTGCCGTAGCGTGCAATGAGGTCGGGTATTACAGTCCGGTCGTTACGACGACGGTCACGCTGGAGCAGCAGTATACGCTCGATATGCCGCAGGTGACACCGGACAGCGGCACCTATGCGTCACCGCAGACGATCCGCGTTAATGTGCCGCAGGGCTGTACGGCGTATTATGCGTGGAACGGAACGCCGAGCGCAGCTTCTGCAAAATATACCGGCGGGATCACCATGCGTGAGGGAAATAATGTGCTGTCTGTCATCCTTGTGGATGTATACGGAAATGAGAGCAGTATCCAGCGGATGAATTATATTTATATGCCGTGAAAAAGACCGTCAGACGACGTTTATCAGTCGTTTGGCGGTCTTTTCTGCCGTGTGCTGCCGGATCAGTCCATAAACTCAATGTGTCCGGCACTCATTTTTTTGATGCGTGCGAGTGAATACACGTCGATGCCCTGTGCTTCCAGCTTTTCTCTGCCGGGTTGGAATGATTTCTCGATCACGATGCCGATGCCTGCGATCGTGGCGTGGGATTTGCGGATCAGACGCAGCGCGCCGGTCGCCGCTTCACCGTTCGCAAGGAAATCATCGACGATCAGTACATGATCCTCCGCAGATACAAATTTGCTCGACAGCGTCAGCTCGTAGCTCGTTCCCTTGGTATAGGAAGTCACGATCGTCTGGTAAAGGTCAGTATTGAGCGTTTTCGACGGCTGCTTTTTCAGAATGACCATCGGTACGCCGAGTGCCATCGCACAGGTCAGCGCGGGTGCGATACCGGAGCTTTCGATCGTCGCTACCTTCGTAACGCCTTTTCCTGCAAAATGTGCGGCAAGCTCTTTGCCGATCTCCATCATAAGCTCAGGCTCAACCTGATGATTGATAAAGCTGTCTACCTTCAGAATGTCCTCGTCCACGGCGATCCCGTCCGTTAAGATCTTATCCTCTAATAATTTCATCCTTTGTCCACCTCACAAAATAAGATATGTAAATTATAGCATATATCTGTATGAAACGGCAAGTTTTGGTATAAGATGAAGCAAAGGATCTTTCGGGTGACAGATATGGTAACAGAGGATCAGAGCTTACATAAAAAAAGACGGCTGCAGCGTATGCTGTGTGGGTTGTTAATGAACGTATTTATTTTTGTTACGGTCATGCCTGCCGCGGCACAGACGGAGACTGAGCGGGAAACGGATCAAATGGAACAGGTGGTGGCAGAACCACAGGGACTGTATGCACTGTCCGCGTGTCTGATCGATGCGGACAGTGGGCGCGTCCTATACGAAAAGTCGGGATATGAGCACCGTGCCAATGCGAGCACGACCAAGATCCTGACGCTGATCGTGACGCTGGAGCAGGCAGCGCTTTCTGATACGGTTACGGTGTCGGAGCGTGCGGCGCGCCAGCCAAAGGTGCGGCTCGGTATGCGGGAGGGCGAATGCTACCGGCTGGAGGATCTCTGTTATTCGCTTATGCTCGAATCGCATAATGACGCGGCAGTTGCGATCGCAGAGCATGTCGGCGGCAGCGTGGAGAGCTTTGCTGCGCGGATGAATGCGAAGGCAAAGGAGATCGGCTGTACGGACAGCTATTTTCTGACTCCGAACGGACTGGACGCAGAGGATGGAGCGGGCACACACGGCACGACAGCGGTGGATCTGGCGCGCATCATGGCATACTGCGTGCTGCGCTCGCCGAAGGCAGAACAGTTTCTTTCAATCACGCAGAGGCAGGACTATACATTCACGGATGTGAGCGGAAAACGCAGCTTTTCGTGCCGCAATCACAATGCACTCCTGCAGATGATGGACGGTGCGCTGTCCGGAAAGACCGGCTTTACGGCAGATGCGGGTTACTGTTATGTCGGAGCCGTGAAAAAGGACGACCGGACGCTTGTCGTAGCGCTGCTCGGCTGCGGCTGGCCGAATCACAAGGAGTATAAATGGTCGGACTGCCGGACGCTTTTTTCCTACGGACTGGAGAACTATGCGTTCCGCACCGCAGACGCAGCCACCGGAACATACCGCTGTGTGGTAAAGGACGGTGCTGCCGGATCCGGCAATGTCTATGAAGCGGCGACCGTGACGCTTGCGGAGGAAGCGCATGAGCCGGTCGGACTGCTGCTCCGGAGCGATGAACGGATCGAGCGGACGGAGGAGCTTCCCGATGAAGTGCAGGCACCGGTATCCTATGGACAGAGGTGCGGCACGGTACGCTACGAGCTGGTTGGAGCGGACGGAGAACGCGAGCTTTTATACCGTGCGGGGATCGTTTCACAGGGCACGGTCAGACGGAAGGATTATGCCTTTTTTCTGCAATATGTGATGCAGCAGATATTCTGAATTTTTCGGGAATTTTTTCTAAAGAAATTCTAAAAAATATTGGTAAAAAATTAACAATAACTATTGAAAAAGAGTTGTAAAACTTATATAATTTAGTCTAGCGAAATTTTTGCTTTCTAAAAATTAAGCACGAAATATATACGGAGGTAGAAAGAATGAGTAATGGTAATGATAATCTGGCAATGAAGCGTATTGCCGGATTGATCGACGAGAACAGTTTTGTGGAAATCGGCGCTCTTGTCACTGCGAGAAGCACGGATTTCGATCTGGCGGACACAGATACTCCTTCCGACGGTGTTGTGACCGGTTATGGTCAGATCGACGGAAATCTGGTATTTGTTTACAGTCAGGATCCGGAAGTGCTGGGCGGCACGATCGGAGAGATGCATGCGAAGAAGCTCGCAGGTCTTTATGACATGGCAGTGAAGATGGGTGCACCGATCATCGGTCTCATCGACTGTGCAGGTATGAGACTGCAGGAGTCCGTAGACGCGTTAGAGGCAGTTGGTACCTTATATGCCAAGCAGGTAGCGGCATCCGGCGTTGTTCCCCAGATCACCGCAGTATTCGGAACCTGCGGCGGCGGCATGGCTGTTGTTCCCGCACTGTCAGATTTTACATTTGCTGAGGCTGAGAAGGCGAATATGTTCGTGAATGCACCGAACACCATCCCCGGCGCAGCAGGAAACACCAAGTCATCCGCACAGTTCCAGAGCGAGGATGCAGGTACTGTGGACGGCATCGGCAGCGAGGCTGAGATCTTTGCAAAGATCCGCGAGCTGGTATGCATCCTGCCCGGAAATAACGCACAGGCAGAGCTGGCGGATGATTGTGCAGATGATCTGAACCGTGCATGTGCGAGCCTTGACGTGATGAAGGGTGATCCCAGATACGTGCTGAGCGAGATCTCTGACGGACATGTATTCGCAGAGACCAAGGCTGCATTCGCAAAGGAAATGGTGACCGGCTTTATCAAATTAAACGGAATGACCAT
>CAZERX010000164.1:0-4314 GCA_964515045.1 uncultured Eubacterium sp. | reverse complement strand
TCGCCGGACGGTCTGGCGCAGGCGTTTCTGATCGGAGAGGATTTTATCGGGGATGAGCCGTGTGCGATGATCCTCGGAGATAATATTTTCTACGGAAACGGACTGGTGCATATGCTGGAAAACTGTGTAGCAGACGCGGCTGCGGGAACGGCAACGATATTCGGTTACAGCGTGAGCGATCCGTCGAGGTTTGGCATTGTGGAATTTGATGAGGATAAAAACGTGATCTCGGTGGAGGAAAAGCCGGAACAGCCAAAGAGCAACTATGCGATCACCGGACTGTATTTTTATCCATCCGGCGTGAGCGAGCTGGCGCGGCAGGTGCAGCCGTCGGCGCGCGGTGAGCTGGAGATCACGACGCTAAATGACATGTATCTGCAGGAGCACCGGTTGAAGGTCGAGCTGCTGAGCCGCGGCTATGCGTGGCTGGATGCCGGTACGATGGAAAGTCTTTTGGAGGCGGGTGAATTTGTACATATGATCGAGCAGCGGCAGGGATTAAAGATATCCGCGCCGGAGGAGATCGCCTACCGCTATGACTGGATCGATCAGGCGCAGCTTTTGTCAGCAGCCGAAAAGTACGGAAAATCACCGTATGGCGCGCATCTGCGGGCAGTGGCAGAAGGAAATGTATTCTAAAAAAGAGGAAAAACCATGACTATACTCATTACCGGCGGAGCCGGTTTTATCGGGAGCAATTTTATACATTATATGCGTGCGGCGCATCCGGAGGATCGGCTCGTCTGCGTGGACAAGCTGACCTATGCCGGAAATCTGGTGAATCTGGCAGCAGCGATGGATGAGCCGGAGTTCCGTTTCTGTCGGGCGGACATCTGTGACCGCGTGGCGATGGACGAGATCTTTTCGGAGGAGCAGCCGGAGATCGTGATCAATTTTGCGGCAGAAACGCATGTGGATCGCGCGATCGAGCAGCCGCAGATCTTTTTGGAAACGAATATCATGGGAACGCAGGTGCTCATGGATGCGTGTCGTACCTATGGCGTGCGCCGCTTTCATCAGGTATCTACGGACGAGGTGTACGGCGATCTGCCGTTAGACCGGCCGGAGCTTCTTTTTACGGAGGAAACACCGCTGTGCGCCAGTTCGCCGTACAGCGCGGCGAAGGCGGGTGCGGATATTCTGGTGATGGCATACCACAGGACCTACGGTCTGCCGGTGACGATCAGCCGCTGCTCGAATAATTACGGCGCTTACCAGTTTCCGGAAAAGCTGATCCCGCTGATGATCATACATGCGCTGTCAGATGAACCGCTCCCCGTGTATGGAAGCGGACAAAATGTGCGTGACTGGCTGTACGTGGAGGATCATTGCCGTGCGATCGACCTAATTGTGCGGGAGGGCACGGTCGGTGAGGTGTACAACATCGGCGGACACAACGAGATGAAAAATATCGACATTGTGGAGATGATCTGTGACCGTCTCGGCAAGCCGCGGTCGCTGATCACCTACGTTGCTGACCGAAAGGGTCACGACCTGCGTTATGCGATCGACCCGACCAAGATCCATCGGGAGCTGGGCTGGCTGCCGCAGACACGCTTTGCGGACGGCATACAGGCGACCATTACATGGTATCTGGAGCATCGCGACTGGTGGGAGCAGATCGTGTGCGGCGATTACCAGCAGTATTATGACCGCATGTATGGTGACAGATTAAAGGAGAAGGGATAGGACGTATGGGAAAAAAGATTGAATTACTCGACTGCACGCTCAGAGATGGCGCATATATCGTAGATGCGAAGTTTGGAACACCCGCAATGAAGGGGATCATAAAAAAGCTGCAGGAGGCGAACGTGGATCTGATCGAGTGCGGCTGGCTGAAAAATACACCGCATGAAACAGGCACTTCCTTTTTTCATGTGCCGTCGGATCTGGAGCAGTATCTCACAAAACGCAGCGACCGCGCCGTGTATGTGGCGATGATCGACTGGGACAGATACGACCTTTCTTATCTGCCGCCGTGTGACGGCAGGTCGCTGGATGCGATCCGTGTCGTTTTCCCGCATGGGAAGCACAGGGAGGGTATTGCTGTCGGAAAAGAGATCGCAAAAAAAGGCTATCAGGTGTATTTTCAAGCGGCGAATACGCTCGCATATTCGGATGAGGAGCTGACGGAGCTTGCGCATGACATGAATGAGGTGCATCCGGCAGGCGTGTCACTGGTGGATACGTTCGGCGCGATGTATACGGAGGATCTGGAGCGTATCGCAGGCGTTTTGCACCGCGAGCTTGCGCCGGAGATCAAGCTCGGTTTTCATTCGCATAATAACCAGCAGCTTTCCTTTGCGCTCACGATGCGTTTTGCAGAGCTGATGGATCAGAGCGGGCGCGCGTGCATGGTGGATGCGAGTCTTTGCGGCATGGGGCGCGGCGCGGGCAATGCGACGACGGAGCTTGTTGCGAATTATCTGAACCGGAAGCAGCACTGCAATTATGACATGAATCAGATCATGGATGCGATCGACGTTTATATGTCGTATTTTCAGGAGCGGTACACATGGGGCTATTCGACACCGTATTTTATCGCGGGCATGTACTGCTGTCATGTGAACAACATCGCGTATCTGACCAGAAATCATCGGACGAATGCGCGCGATATGCGAAATATCATCGAGTCGCTCGCGCCGGAGGATCGCCGTCGGTATGATTATGATCTGCTGGAGGAAAAATATCTGGAAAACCAGAACCGGATCGTGGACGATGAGGCGGTGATGGAGCAGCTCCGGCAGGAATTTTCGGAGCGCGAGATCCTGCTGATCGCGCCGGGCAGATCGAATGAGGAGCAGAAGGAGCGCGTGCTGGCGTATATCGCAGAGCACCATCCGATCGTGATCGGCGTGAACGCGATCAACCCGACCTATCAGTACGATTACCTGTTTTTTGTCAATTCGGTGCGGTATCAGTATGCGCATGACATTTATGCGAAGCAGTTCCATGAGACAAAAAAGCTCCTGCTGTCGAATATCCGAACGGAGCCTGCGGCAGATGAGCTGATCGTGAATTTCAACCGTGTGGTCAAGCGCGGATGGGAGCATTTTGATAATGCCGTGATCAATATGCTGCGGCTTCTGGACAGACTTCATGTGAAAGCGGTGTCCGTGGTCGGCTTTGACGGCTTCAAGCATGCGTACAATGAGAGCTACGCGGACACGGCGCTGCCGACGCTCAATCCCGATAACCGCTGGGATGAGCTGAACGAGGAGATCACGGATATGTTCCGCGATTTTAAGGAGAGCACGCACATGACGGTCACATTTGTGACGGAGAGCATTTTTAACCAATAACCGCAAAAATGGAGAATACTTATGAAGGTCATCATTTTAGCCGGCGGACTGCCGAGCACACTGATCGAGGAAGACGAAAAGCTGCCGAAGCCGATGGCGGAGATCGGCGGCAGACCGTTGTTATGGCATATTATGAAGCAGTATGCGCATTATGGAAATAAGGATTTTATCATCTGCACCGGATATAAGGGTGATATCATCAAGGATTATTTTATGAATTTTTATATCTACCAGTCAGACATCACGGTGGATCTGCAGACGAATGATGTAAAGATCCACAGAAAACAGACGGAGGACTGGCGGGTGTCCGTGATCGATACCGGACGCGATTCATCCGTATCGGAGCGTCTGGCGGCAGTTGCGGACATGGTTGGCGATGAGCCGGTGCTGGTCGCTTACGGAGACTGTCTGTCGGATATCGACATCACGCGTCTGGTCGAGCGGCATATGGAGGAGCGCCCGCTGGCGACCTTCGCCGTGGCACATCCGACCGGACGAAATGAGGTGCTTTCGGTCGGCGCAGACGGAAGCTATTCCGGCGGAACGCAGACGACCGGCGGACAACTGCCGCAGGCATGGGTCAATGCTTGCAGCATGGTATTGGAGCCGCAGGCATTCCGTTATCTGAGGGAGCCGCAGAAAATGCGCAGTGCATCGCTCATGGACGGCTTTGCGCAGCTCGGCACGGTGCTGACGTATCCGCACGACGGTTTCTGGTCGCCGGTGGAGACGATCCGCGACAAAACGTGGCTGGAGAACCTCTGGTCAGCCGGAAGTGCACCGTGGAAGGTGTGGCAGGATTCCTAAATCGCACACGGCACGCATGGACGGTGCCATATCATCAGGGAGGATCATACATCAGTGGAACAACGATCATTTGAATTATCTGGATTTTATAAGGGAAAAACGGTACTTGGGACCGGTCATACCGGTTTTAAGGGAAGCTGGCTGTGCAAAATGCGGGAGCTTCTGGGCGCGCATGTGGGCGGCTAGGCATTGCCGCCGCAGGGGG
>CAZERX010000163.1:0-4330 GCA_964515045.1 uncultured Eubacterium sp. | reverse complement strand
TTGGCTCGCGCCAAAGAAATTTTCATCCAGACATTTACGAATGCAAGCATTCGACATGTCCGGATGGAAAATTATCATGGTTTTGAGCATTCTCAAAAAACAACTTGTAACAACAACCGTACAAGTTGTATGATGAATTTATGGATAGTTTTTTGACACGTACAGTTTGAATCTTATACAAGGGGGTATCTTTCATGAGCAATGCAGCACAGGTTATTGAAGCAGGTAAAGCGGTTCTCGGTATTGAGTTTGGTTCGACGAGGATCAAGGCAGTTCTGGTGGATGAAGCGGGCAAGCCGATCGCTTCCGGCGCACATGACTGGGAGAATCAGTTGGCAGACGGGATCTGGACGTACAGTCTGGATGCGATCTGGGAGGGCTTGCAGGACTGCTACCGGAGCATGACGGAGGACGTGAAAAAGCAGTATGGTGTTGAGGTGAAAAATCTTGCAGCCATCGGCTTTTCAGCAATGATGCACGGTTACATGGTATTTGATGAAAATGACACGCTGCTCGTGCCGTTCCGTACATGGAGAAACACGATCACCGGTCAGGCATGTGAGGAGCTGTCACCGTATCTGAACTTTAATGTACCGCAGCGTTGGAGCGTGGCACATCTGTATCAGGCGATCTTGAACGGTGAGGAGCATGTGAAAAAGATCAAATATCAGACGACGCTCGCAGGCTATATCCACTGGCAGATGACCGGTGAAAAGGTTGTCGGTATCGGTGAGGCGGCAGGTATGTTCCCGATCGACTCAAAGACCCGCGATTATAACCAGACGATGGCAGACAAGTTTGACGCGAAGCTGGCAGAAAAAGGTATGCCGTACAGACTGCGCGACATTTTCCCGAAGGTACTCGTGGCAGGAGAGCACGCAGGTACACTGACCGCTGAGGGAGCAAAAAAGCTTGACCCGACCGGAACCTTGCAGGCAGGCGTACCGGTATGTCCGCCGGAGGGCGACGCAGGCACCGGTATGGTAGCGACCAATTCCGTAGCTGTCCGCACCGGAAATGTATCTGCCGGAACGAGCGTTTTTGCAATGGTCGTACTGGAGGAGGAATTAAAGAAGCTGCATGAGGAGCTTGACATGGTGACGACACCGGCAGGTGACGCGGTGGCGATGGTGCACTGTAATAACTGCACGTCAGATCTGAATGCATGGGTCAATATTTTTAAGGAATTTGCAGAGAGCTTCGGCATGGAGGTCGATATGAACCGCCTGTTCGGAACACTTTATAACAAGGCGCTGGAGGGCGATAAGGACTGCGGCGGACTGCTCGCATACAACTATTTCTCCGGTGAGCATATCACAGGCTTTACCGAGGGTCGTCCGATGATCGCAAGGACACCGGATGCGAAGTTTAATCTCGCGAACTTTATGCGCGTGAATCTGTATACTTCACTTGGCGCGCTCAAATGCGGTCTGGATATCCTGCTGAAAGAGGAGCAGGTAAAGATCGACTGCATCTACGGTCACGGCGGACTGTTCAAGACGAAGGGTGTCGGACAGAGCATCCTCGCAGCAGCCATGAATGCACCGGTCGCAGTTATGGAAACCGCCGGAGAGGGCGGCGCATGGGGCATCGCGCTTTTGGCAGCATATATGATCGGCAAAAATGACGGTGAGACGCTGGATGCATACTTAAACGACCGCATTTTTGCAGGAGAAAAGGGAACGACGATGGAGCCGGATCCCGCAGATGTCGCAGGCTTTGATGCGTTCATCGAGCGCTATCGTGCAGGACTGCCGATCGAGGCAGCAGCCGTAGCGGCAATGAAATAGACCTGAATCGGATTGGATCTTATATAAAAAAGAAAAAGGAGAAAAAACAATGTTAAAGACGAAAAATTACAAGTTCTGGTTTTGTACCGGTTCGCAGGATCTGTATGGTGACGAGTGCCTGCGCAATGTTGCAGAGCATTCACGCATCATCGTGGAGAAGCTGAACGCTTCCGGCATCCTGCCCTATGAGATCGTGTGGAAGCCGACGCTCATCACAAATGAGCTGATCCGAAAGACCTTTAATGAGGCAAACATGGATGAGGAGTGCGCAGGTGTGATCACATGGATGCACACGTTTTCACCCGCAAAGTCATGGATCCTCGGACTGCAGGAGTACCGCAAGCCGCTGCTGCACCTGCATACACAGTTTAACGAGGAGATCCCCTATGATGAGATCGACATGGATTTCATGAATGAGAATCAGGCGGCACACGGAGACCGTGAGTATGCACATATCGTGACACGCATGGGTATCGAGCGAAAGGTCATCGTCGGACACTGGTCTGATGAGATCGTGCAGGAGCGGATCGCTTCATGGATGCGCACCGCAGTCGGCATCATCGAGAGCAGCCACATCCGCGTGATGAGAGTCGCAGACAACATGAGAAACGTAGCCGTGACCGAGGGCGACAAGGTTGAGGCACAGCTCAAGTTCGGCTGGGAGATCGACGCATATCCGGTGAATGAGATCGCAGAGAGTGTGGCAGCCGTGTCTGCTTCAGATACGAACGCACTCGTTGACGAGTATTACGGAAAATACGACATTTTGTTAGAAGGCAGGGATCCGGAGGAGTTCAAAAAGCACGTTGCCGTACAGGCACAGATCGAGCTTGGCTTTGAGCGTTTTCTGGAGGAAAAGAACTATCAGGCGATCGTGACGCACTTTGGAGATCTCGGCGCGCTGCAGCAGCTTCCCGGACTTGCGATCCAGCGTCTGATGGAGAAGGGCTACGGCTTCGGTGCAGAGGGCGACTGGAAGGTTGCCGCAATGGTTCGTCTGATGAAGATCATGACCGAGGGCAAAAAGGACGCAAAGGGTACTTCCATGCTGGAGGATTATACCTACAATCTCGTAAAAGGAAAAGAAGGCATCCTGCAGGCGCATATGCTGGAGATCTGCCCGACGATCGCAGACGGCCCGATCAGCATCAAGTGCCAGCCGCTGTCCATGGGTGACCGCGAGGATCCGGCGCGTCTGGTATTTACCTCAAAGGAGGGCGCAGGTATCGCAACCTCACTGATCGACCTTGGCAACCGTTTCCGCCTGATCATTCAGGACGTAGACTGCAAAAAGGTAGAAAAGCCGATGCCGAAGCTCCCCGTTGCGACCAATTTCTGGACACCGCAGCCGGATTTCTATACAGGAACCGAGGCATGGCTGCTCGCAGGCGGCGCACACCACACCGCATTTACCTATGATCTGACCGCAGAGCAGATGGGCGACTGGGCGAATGCAATGGGTATCGAAGCCGTATACATTGACAAAAATACGAACATCCGTGATTTCAAGAAGGATCTGATGCTCGGAAGCGTATATTACAGATAAACAGTACAGATAGCACAAAATCGGTGACGGCATGACGCACCAGTGCAAAAATGTCATGTAGATTATTCGGAAAAAATAGTGTAGAATGAGATAGGCTGCTCCGGTATGCTGCGGGGCAGCCGAATAAGGAAAAGGAGAACAGAACAATGAAGTTTTTTATCGACACAGCAAACGTAGATGATATCCGTAAAGCAAACGACATGGGCGTGATCTGTGGTGTTACCACCAATCCTTCACTGATCGCAAAAGAAGGCCGCGACTTCAACGAAGTGATCAAAGAGATCACAACGATCGTGGACGGACCGATCAGCGGTGAAGTAAAGGCGACAACGGTTGACGCTGAGGGTATGATCGCTGAGGGGCGCGAGATCGCAAAGATCCATAAGAACATGGTCGTAAAGATCCCGATGACCGTTGAGGGCTTAAAGGCAGTTAAGGTGCTGTCTGCGGAGGGCATCAAGACGAACGTGACTCTGATATTCAGTGCAAATCAGGCATTGCTGGCAGCCAGAGCAGGCGCAACCTATGTATCTCCGTTCCTTGGCAGATTAGATGACATCAGCCAGCCGGGTATCAATCTGATCGAGGACATCGTACAGATCTTTGATAATTACGGACTGGATACTGAGATCATCGCAGCATCTGTCCGCAACCCGATCCACGTGACCGACTGCGCACTTGCCGGTGCACATATCGCGACCGTTCCGTATGCAGTCATCGAGCAGATGACCAAGCATCCGCTGACGGATCAGGGTATCGAGAAATTCCAGAAGGACTATAAGGCTGTCTTCGGAGAATAAAAAAGGAGAAAAAAATGAACAAGTTAGAGCTTCAGAAAACTGCTGTTGAAGTTCGCAAGGGCATCATTGAGGGCGTTCATTCCGCAAAGGCGGGACACCCCGGCGGATCACTCTCAGCGGCAGACATTTTTACATATCTCTATTTTGAGGAGATGAACATTGACCCGAAAAACCCGAAGGATGCGGATCGTGAC
>CAZERX010000162.1:0-4352 GCA_964515045.1 uncultured Eubacterium sp. | reverse complement strand
AACGAGGATACCTCAAAGACCGTTTCTGAGGCACTGGTTGAGAAGGTAGCCGTTATCGGTGAGAACTTAAAGATCCGTCGTTTCGAGAAGGTAGTAGAGGACAACGGCTGCGTGGTAACTTATGTACACGGCGGCGGCAGGATCGGCGTTATCGTTGATGCAGAGACTTCTGTTGTAAACGATGAGGTTAAGGAAGCAATGAAGAACATCGCAATGCAGATCGCAGCATTAGCTCCGAAGTATGTATCACGCGATGAGGTAAGCGCTGACTATATCGCACATGAGAAGGAGATCTTAAAGGCTCAGATCATGAACGATCCCAAGGAGTCACAGAAGCCGGAGAAGGTGATCAACGGCATGATCGAGGGACGTATCAGCAAGGAGTTAAAGGAGATCTGCTTAGTCGATCAGGTATATGTAAAGGCTGAGGACGGAAAGCAGACCGTTGGTAAGTATATCGACGAGCTGTCAAAGGCTGTCGGCACGACCGTTAAGGTAAAGAAGTTCGTTCGTTTCGAGACCGGCGAAGGACTGGAAAAGAAGAACGAGGACTTTGCAGCAGAGGTAGCTGCACAGATGGCTGGAAACTAATCGGTCATTTCAAAACGTGTATGAAAAAAGGCATCGCCGCGTGAGCGGGGATGCCTTTTTGCGTTATGTGATAGGAAATTTCGCTATTTATTTTCGCGCCGCGCGGATCGGATCTAATAAGGAGTACGGAATGTGGAGCCTGCCGCGTCCTTTGCCGAGCATGATCTGCGGCTTATTTGTTCCGTGGAAGTCAGAGCCTCCGGTAATGAGCAGTCCCTCCTCGCGTGCGAGCGTTTTATAATACTGCTCGTCAGCGGGTGTGTTTTCGGAATAAATTGCTTCCATGCCGGCCAGTCCGTGAGCCTTCATATCACGGATCATGCGGAGGAGCTGCGGGCGTTCCATGTGATAGACGACCGGATGTGCGAGGATCGGTACTCCGCCTGCGGCAAGGATATCGTCCACGGCTTCCATCGGCGTGACCTTGGGGCGACCGACATAACAGCAGCAGTCCTCACCGATATATTTGATGAAGGCGGTCGCAATATCGGGGATATAGCCCTGATCGCGCAGATACCGTCCGATGTGTGCGCGCGTGATCACGGAGTCGGGATAGGCGGCTTCGAGTGCTTCCTGCGTGATGTCAAAGCCCTGATCGCGCAGCTTTTCTAACATGAGCACGTTGCGGTTAGCTCTGGAATGGCGAAAATCTGCCATTTTTTTCTGGAGAGCAGGATCTGTAATGTCGATATAAAGACCCAGCACATGGATCTCTTTTCCCTCATATTCCGTAGACAGCTCTGTGCCTGCGATCAGCTCAATGCCGGCTTCCTTTGCGGCGGCTGCGGCTTCTGCGACACCTGCGGTGGTGTCGTGATCCGTCAGTGCAAATGCTGAAAGACCGGCGCGTTTGGCTTCGCCGACCAGCTCCGTCGGGGAAAAGGTTCCGTCAGAGGCGTTGGAATGTACGTGCAGATCTATGATTCTTGTGCCCATAAAGGTGACTCCTTTCGATTACGTTTTCTTTTTTTATATCTTTGATACCTAAAAGATCGTACCATATTTTCCGAAATAAATAAAGGAATAATAATCTGGAAGGAATTGGTGGAATTGTTTTTTTTTTTTTGAACAATTCATAAAATACCGTGAAAATCTTGAAATTTCTTGGAAAAGTGCTATGCTAGTTGTATACTTATCATTCAGGGAATATAAAGGAGGATGAGAGCTATGAAGGATAAGCTGAATAAGATGAACATTCGTGAGCGGCTGAGGAAATCGTTCACCCAGATCATCGTGATATTCGGAGTGCTCAGCATTCTGATCATGGGCGTGATGATCTATCTCGTGAAGGACTATGAGAAGGTTCTGACGTATTACGCATATCCGCAGGGAAACATCGCGCTGGCGATGAACTATACCGCAGAGGTGCGTTCCTCAACGCGTGCATCCATCGGTTATGATACGGATGAAATGATACAGGAGATGGAGCAGCAGCACGAGGCAGCGATCGCAAATTTTGAGGAAACCGTAGAAAAGATCCGTCCGACGATGATCACATCGGAGGGTGAGGCGTGCATGGCAGAGATTGATGCGGCATGGGAGGCTTATAAGGCGGTCGACGCAAAGGTGCTTGCACTCGGTGCGACGACGGATGCGGAGGCATCTGCGCAGGCACAGCAGATGTACATAGATGAAGGAACACCGAAATATCAGGCACTGGATGATGCCCTGCAGTCACTGATGGCAGTCAATGTGGACAAGGGTACGTCCGAGGAGCACAGACTGGAGATCATGCTGCTCGTTTGTCTGATCGTGATGATCGCAGTGATCGTGCTGGTCGCTGTCTATTCCATCCGGCTTGCCGCTACGATCTCGCGCGGCATTGCAAGACCTTTGGAAAAATTAAAGGATCGCTTCGTCACATTCGCGGAGGGCGATATGGATACGCCGTTCCCGACCGTGAATGCGGAGGATGAGATCGCAGATCTGATCAAAAATATTGAAATGATGGCGGAGCGCATCAAGATGATCATTAACGATGCGGGCTGGCTGATGAATGAGATGGCGGCGGGTAATTTTGCGGTCGGCACACAGCATGAGGATTCTTATACCGGTGTGTTCAACGCCCTGCTGATGGGTATGCGTGACATGAACCGGCAGATCGACCAGACACTGCGCGGTGTGAACGAAGCATCCGAGCAGGTGCTGACCGGTTCGACCAATCTCGCAGAGGCGGCACAGTCTGTCGCTGAGGGTGCGACCGATCAGGCGGCATCCGTAGAGGAAATGCAGGCAACGATCGACGAGCTGAGCAACGGTATCCGTGCAACGGCAGAGGAGCTGGAGAAGTCTTATGCCGAGGCAACCCAGTATGCAAAGGTCGCAGAAGCGAGCCGTGCGGACATGGAAGCCATGATGGAGGCGATGAACCGGATCAGCGAGGCTTCCGAAAAGATCGGAGAGATCATCGTGGAGATCGAGGATATCGCAAGTCAGACCAATCTGCTGAGTCTGAATGCTTCGATCGAGGCGGCGCGTGCCGGAGAAGCCGGACGCGGCTTTGCCGTAGTCGCAGACCAGATCCGGAACCTCGCCGAGCAGAGTGCACAGTCAGCCGTGGATTCTAAGGAGCTGATCGAAAAAGCCATCTACGAAGTGCAGGAGGGAAGCCGCAATGCAACGAAGGCATCCGATTCCCTGCGTGAGGTTGTTGACGGCGTGAATAAGGTCGCAGACAATGCGCACAAGATGAAAGAAGTATCACTCGAACAGTCCGAGCGTATGCGGCAGGCAGATCTTGCGATCGAGCGCATCGCAGAGATCGTGCAGGGCAATTCTGCAGTCGCAGAGGAGACCTCCGCAACCAGTCAGGAGCTGACTGCGCAGTCCACGGAGCTTACCAATATGGTAGCCGTGTTCCAGCTGCGGGAGGAATAAGATCGGACGAAAAATTTATAAAATACCCCTTGACGCGCCTGTTGTGCTGTGGTATATTAAAAAAGTTGAAAACAGCAAGCAGAGTATCCACTCTCACCTCAGCACAAGTGCGTGACTCGGGTTAATAAGTGACGGAACAGTTTTTCCTGCCAATGTGCAGGGATTTTTGGGTCGGATTTATTGGTGGATGCAGGCTGCATCCACTTTTTTTGTGTGATAGAACAAAGCTGTTTTTCCGACTGTTATAGGAGTCATTACATGATTATGAAAATGGAGGTGTGGTGTCATTAGCGAATTGATGATTAACGAACAGATCAGAGATAAGGAAGTTCGTGTGATTGGAGCAAATGGAGATCAGTTAGGAGTTATGCCGACCCGCGAGGCAATGCGGCTGGCAGAGGAAGCAGAGCTTGACTTAGTCAAGATCGCTCCGACGGCGAAACCGCCCGTATGCAAGATCGTGGATTATGGAAAATACCGTTATGAGCTTGCACGGAAAGAAAAGGATGCGCGCAGAAAGCAGAAAACGGTAGAACTCAAGGAAGTACGTCTTTCTCCGAATATTGATTCCAATGATCTGAATACAAAGATCAATGCTGCCAAGAAATTTATCGGAAAAGGAAATAAGGTGAAGATCACACTTCGTTTCCGCGGCAGGGAGATGGCACACATGCAGCAGAGCCGTCATATTTTAGACGATATTGCTGCACAGCTGGCTGATATTGCAGTCGTAGAGAAAGCGCCGAAGCAGGAGGGCAGAAGTCTTGCGATGGTGCTTGGAGAGAAAAAATAGGAAGAACATTTCAAGGAGGATTTATCATGCCTAAGATCAAAACAAAAAGAGCAGCAGCAAAGCGCTTTACAAAAACCGGTACTGGAAAATT
>CAZERX010000161.1:0-4375 GCA_964515045.1 uncultured Eubacterium sp. | reverse complement strand
TCCCAGCTCTCCTGCGGCTGCTGGCTGTAGGATAACGGCATATAGGTCTCCAACCATTCCTTATCCAGCTCACGGAACGCTCCGTTCGCTGCCTCCTCATTATAATAACACCATGACGCGGTATAAATCAAATCCACATCATCGCCTCCTGCGAGCAGCAGGCTGTATTTGGTCGCATAATCACTCCAGTTTAAGAACTCAAGGTCTAAGGTCGTATTCAGATTCGGCTCGAAATACTCGGTATTTGCCTTGGTCAGCACCTCGTCCATATCCTCCGGCACATCACCCAGTACATACATAACGACCGTTTTGTGCTCAGACAGATCCAGTCCTTTTCCCGCATACGGGCTGTCGGCTGCGATCGCATCCCCTGCATCCGCCGTTGTCTGCGCGGTCTGATCCGATGCCGCACCCTGATCTCCGCAGCCTGCCATTCCGACTGCCATTGTCGCTGCCAGTGCAGCACTCACTACCTTTGTTGTAATCTTTCTTTTCATAGTGTCTCCTTTCTCTATGCCGATCAAAGGGATCATCCCTTTACAGCCCCAACAGTCAGTCCCTTTACAAAATATTTCTGAAGGAACGGATACAATAATACGATCGGTCCTGTCGCTATGACCGTCATCGCCAGCTTCAAGCCCTCCGAGGGCATCTGTCCGATCTGCATACCGGTCTGGTTTGCGATCCGCTTCAACGCCTCCGAGCTGTTCAATATATTCTGCAAGGTGTATTGCAGATTCCAGTTATCACTGTTTCCCATAAAGAGCATACAGTTGTACCAGTCATTCCAGTACGCCAGCGCGATAAACAGCGTCAGCGTCGCAACGAGCGGCTTTGCCATCGGAAGGATGATCCGCAGATAGATGAAAAAGTCTCCGGCTCCGTCGATCTTGGCAGCCTCCGTGATCTCAAACGGGATCCCCTTCATAAAGCTCTTTGCAATGATCATGTTCCAGACGGAAAAAAGTCCCGGAATGATCAGTGAATAAATATGGTCGTTAAAATGCAGGTACTGTGTGCACAGCAGATACCACGGCACCAGACCGCCGCTGAATAACGTCGTAAAGAAAAAGAAAAACGAGATCCCATTTCTCCACGGGAAATCCGGTCTGGAGAGCACATAGCCAGTCATCGTCGTCATAAAGATCGACAATACCGTGCCTGCCACCGTCACGAAAATGGTGACTCCGTAGGCATGGATGATGCTCTGCGGATTTTTCAGTGCCAGCTTATATGCTTCCGTCGAAAAGTTCTTTGCCGTCAGAAAAAAGCTGTAACCCTCCTTTATGATGGTACTTTCCGAGGTGAACGAGCCTACCACGATCAGATAGAACGGTATCAGGCAGGCAAGCGCGAACAACGCTACCAGTGTGTATGCCAGCACGTTGAAAATGAGCTGGTCTTTTCCGATTTTCATTACTTTCTTTTTTATGCCCGTCATTGCGCATCCTCCTAAAACAGTGTATAATCCGGATCGATCTTTTTTACGATCCAGTTCGCACACATGATCGTCACGAAACATAATACGGACTGATACAGTCCCGCAGCCGCCGTCTGTCCGACATTCGGCGAGGTGATCAGCATCCGGTAGATAAAGGTGTCCAAAATGTCTGAGCTTTCGAGCAGCATCTGGTTAGAACCAACGAGCTGATAGAACATTCCGAAATCACCGCGGAATACATTGCCGAGTGCGAGCAGCACCATGATCATAATGGTGGGCTTCAAGCTCGGAAGTGTGATATAGCGGATCTTTTGCCATACCGATGCGCCGTCGATCGAAGCTGCCTCATACAGATCCTTGCTGATGCCTGCGATGGAAGCCAGATACACGACGGTTCCATATCCGGTCTGCTTCCACAGTCTGACACAGACCAACACGATCGGCCACTGACTGATCTGCTTATAAATGCTGAAATTGGTGACCCCGAAATGTGCCAGCACGGAATTCAAAACACCATTCGTTCCGAAAATGTTCAGCATGATCGTCGATACGACAACCCATGAAATGAAGTACGGCAAAAACATAAAGCCCTGCGCGACCTTCTTAAAAATCTTGTTGTTGATCTCGCTGAGCAGGATCGCAAAACCCACCTCGAAGACCAGCCCAAGAAAGATGAACGCGATGTTGTAAAGCAGGGTATTCCGCGTCAGCTTCCACAGCTTTCCGGTAACCATCAGGTACTTAAAATTCTCCCAACCGCACCACGGACTTTTGAATATGCCGAGCGAATATTTGAAGTTCTTAAACGCCAGCGTGATGCCTGACATTGGCAGGTAACAGAAAATGATCACATACAGAAGTGCCGGGATCAGCATCGCGAGGAGCACTCTGTTCTTTTTTACTTTACTCCATGTTTTTTTCATAACCGCATCTCCACCCTGTTCTTTTCATTCATATCTACTCTCCCCTCTCTGCTCTGGGTGCATCATTGTTTACAGGAATATTTTAGCTTTTTTTAAGTATCTATTTCTACATTAGAAATCCACCAACATATTTTTTCTTTTTGGCAGATTTATCAAAAATGCTGCAAATGCAGGTGCGCAAGAATGTTATTGCGCAAACGTCAAAAAAAATGCCCGCATATCGGTGTGATATGCGGGTGTGTATCTGATCCGATCGGATCCTTTTCCCCTCTACGACCGTTCATACGGTCTTGCATCCAGCGGTGTCGTGCAACCCCACGACGCTGCTGCCTTTTGGAATGCTTTTTTTGCGAAGGTCTTGAATACAAAACCATATACCATCTGCGATGCCGCAGAGAGATATTCTGCGCCGCTGAAGGCGCGTGCATCCTCATGGTCGAACGTACCGAATTTCGCGAACAGCGTACCCATCGCTTCATAAGGTGCGACCATCTTGTCACGCTGCGCGCCCTCGGCAAGCCGGATGCTAAAATTGTCGCCCTTCACGAGACACCCGCCGTAGGTACAGCCGAGAAATGCCGGCAGCTTTTTTAAGAATGCTTCCCCGCAGCGGAACTGGCTTGCTTCGGTGAAGCCGCCCTGTAAGATAAATGATAATTTCGTGCCGTCTGTTTTCTTTGGAAGTGTCTCCAGAAATTCCAGCAGGAGTCCCGGCAGATTTTCAACAAACAGCGGTGTCGCGATCAGAATGCATTTGTTCCTGATATACGCCTCCCGTATCGCCTGCCATGAGCTTCGGTCTGAGATCGCATACAGCTCACTCGTCACGCCCTCCCTGCGAAGCCCTCTGACAAACGCATGTATGATCTTATCGGTATTGCTGTACTTCTGTACTCTGGGGCTTCCATTGATGATTACGACATGCATGAAACTGCCTCCTTTATCTGATTATCCTTGTACGCACCTAATGAGCGGCTTCCGAAATTCACAGCCACACGCTCACTCCAGTAGTTTAAGTAATCGGCATCTCCGTCGCCGTGGTAGATCACGCCGAAATCGGTCTTTTTGTCATAACGCATCACGTGCCGCATCTGTCCGTCCGTGAATTTCAGATACATCGTGACAAGCGGCAGGATGCGGTCGATCACATCCTTTGCCTCATAGGAGATAAAACCGAATTTTGTATCAGCGACAACCCACATCTGATCTGCGTCCACGAGCTTTTTCAGTATGTTTTCGTAATCATCCTTGATACTGCAGATTCCCGGTGTTTTGAGCCAGCAGTGGTTACAGCCGATACAGTGCGCGATCTTCTGATCGGTCGTGTCGATCAGATCATAATCCTTTGCATCTGACTGGCGAAGCTGCTCTAAAACGCTCTGACCAACGTGCTCTTTTGTTGTGTCGATCAGCAAGATCATTCTCTCATCCTCCTCTTATCCTGCGGCTGCTTACGCTGCAGCCGCAGCTTCATAAACTTTTTCCTTCTTACACATTGTATGATAACGGATGAACCGGAAGCCTGCCATACAGATTTTTCGGTGATATGTGTCAATATTATAGATGAGGTGCCAAACCTTAGTTAGTCTCTGCCCCCCCCTTGAAAAATACGGCCATCAAAAGATACAGTCCTCCGAGCACCACGATCGATACCGCGAGTACCGCATACATCTGTCCTGTCGTGACCACCGAGCCGCAAAATTCCGGATAGCAGTCTAACGCCTCTCCGATCCCATGCACGACCTCGGTCGGAAAACCGACCGTCTCCATTTCCTCAAACACGCCGCGCAGGAAATGATTTTTGATGAGTGACGTACCGTATGTGCCCGGCAGGAAGGACATCGCCTTCTGCAGTCCTTCGCCGAAATTGGAGATCGGCATGTACGCGCCGCAGACGAAGCCGTAGCCTGCGCTGATGATGGACTGCACTGCCGACATCTGTCCCTGCGTGCGCAGCGGATAACAGACGATACTGGACAGCACACAGCCGAACAGCACGAGCAGTACGGTA
>CAZERX010000160.1:0-4381 GCA_964515045.1 uncultured Eubacterium sp. | reverse complement strand
TGGACGGATACAGCCGATCCTCCTCCAGACCGAGCACCTTCGTCAGAAATTCCCACGACCATGCGATCGCCTCATGCTTGAAATAATCGCCGAAGGAGAAGTTTCCGAGCATTTCAAAAAAAGTCAGATGACGCGCAGTCTTTCCGACGTTCTCGATATCTCCGGTACGCACACACTTCTGACAGGTCGTCACGCGTTTGCGGGGCGGGATCTCCTGTCCGGTGAAATAAGGCTTTAACGGTGCCATTCCCGCGTTGATGAGCAGCAGGCTGTTGTCATTGTGCGGAACGAGCGAAAAGCTGTTCATTGCCAGATGATCCTTGCTCTCGAAAAATTCCAGATACATTTTGCGCAGTTCATTTACGCCATACTTCTTTTTCACGATGTTTCCTCCAACTCGCACGTACGTGCATTTATTTTTCTGACTGTTCATCCTCTGCCGTCACAGCCGTTTTCGCATCCTTGCGGTCACGCAGTTTTTTTCCTGCGATCACGCCGCAGATACCGATCGCTGCCAGCAGGATCATGATGATCAGATATTGTAAAAAGCTCCCTAAGATCGCTATCATTGTAAAACCTCCTGTGTTTGATCTTACCTGTCGCTAATTCTTTATTATAAAGCAGGTGTCCGTTTCTGTAAAGCAAAAAACTTTGTATCCAAGCCTCAGTATCAACGCCTCAGACCAGCTCTACATCGTCGAGCAGTCCGTCGCCGTCTGCCGCTCCGGTCGCCAGCGCATCACAGCGTTCGTTCTCGGGATGTCCGTCATGTCCTTTCACCCAGATGAAACACACCTGATGCGGCTCCATCGCCCGAAGCAGTGCTTTCCACAGGTCAATGTTCTTGACCGGCTTTTTATCGGATTTTACCCAGCCCTTTTTCTGCCAGCCCTCGATCCAGTGCTGATTAAAGGCATCCGTCAGATACTTGGAATCCGAATACAGCTCTACCTCGCAGGGGCGGTTGAGCTGCTGCAGTCCGCGGATCGCAGCCATCAGCTCCATGCGGTTGTTCGTCGTCTTTTTATAGCCTGCCGACAGCTCCTTTTCGTGCACCGCTCCGCGGCTGTCCACATAGCGCAGGACGACTCCGTAGCCGCCCGGTCCGTCCGGATTGCCGCGCGCCGCGCCGTCCGTAAAGATCGTTACCTTCATCATTCCAATTCCTCAAAATATTGATTTTCATGCGTGATCTGCATGATGCGTCCTGCAAATACAGGATTCGCGATCCTGCCAAGATACTCGTCGATCACACCAAAGTTCTGCCAGCAGTGCATCGGGAACACATATTTTGCCGAAATATTTTTCAGAAAATAGTCAAATCCCTTAAACTTATGCTGTTCAAGCCGCGGGTCGAGCACCACGAACGCTGCGTCGTAATAGACAGCTTCCATTTTGCCGAGCTGATGCTTATAGACACGCTCCATTTTTCCGTTGATCAGGTCGCCTGCGCCCTCCCAGTACCAGTTGTTGAGATCGCCTGCATGGTAGATACGTTTTCCGTCTGCTTCCACGTCAAATGCAACTCCTGCATCCGTGGACAGGTAGGTTTTGATCCGCACATCATCCACGGTGTACTGCTCGCCGTGCGTAACATAGGTGATCTTTTCACGGATCGAAGGATCGATCCCGTGCTTTTTCAGAAAGTTCGGACTGAGCTTTGCATCCTTTGATATGATGTAGTGGATATTCTCGTAGTAGTCCGCCAGACGGTAAATATCCATGTCAAAATGATCCTGATGCTTGTGGCTCGCAAAAAAGTACATCGGCGTATCCGCATCGTACACCGGCAGCTTTCCCGTGAAACGGTAGCCGCTCACGCGTTTTCCGTCAAAATAATCGAACACGAGCACCTTCGTATCCAGCTCTACCACAAAACAACTGTGGTGGATAAATAAAATGTTCATAAATCTTTTCCTTTATTTCTTATTCCTATTTCATGCGCCCGATGATGGCGTTTGCCTTTGCATAAATTTCCTTCGGATCAAAGCCGATGTCAAATGTACCGTTTTCGTACAGAATCCGTCCGTTGACCATCGTCAGCGCCACATTCTGCTTGCTGCCGCTGTATACGATGTTTTTCACAAGGTTATTCTCCGGCTGCATGTTCGGCTGCATCAGGTCAAGCAGGATGAGGTCTGCCTTTTTGCCGACTGCAAGATCGTCGCAGTCGTTTAAGCCCATCGCGCGTGCGCCCGCAGTCGTCGCCATGTACAGCACCTCGTTCGCGCTGACGACGGATGCATCCTTTTCGCGCACCTTGGCGAGTCCAGTCACGAGGAACATCTCGCGGAACATGTCCAGACAGTTGTTGCTCGCAGGTCCGTCCGTTCCGATCGCCACCGGTATGCCCTCACCGAGATAGCGGCTGACCGGTGCGATACCGCTCGCGAGCTTCAGGTTCGATGCGGGATTGGTCACGGCTGTCATGCCGCGCTTTTTGAATATGTCAAAATCTGCATCGTCCATCCAGACGCAGTGATAACCGCCGCCGCCATAAGCGTACATACCAAGCTCGTCCGTGAGCTGCGTCGGTGTCTTTCCGTAACGTCCGATGCACTCCTTAACTTCTAATTCGGTCTCGGAATTGTGCATGAACACCGGCGAATGCAGCTTCTGCGCCAGCGCAGCCACACCCTCCATCAGCTCCATGGAAGTCGTATATTCTGCATGAAAACCGACAATAAAGCTCGTCAGGTCGCTCATTTCATTAACGATGTGATAGTTTTCCTCCATCAGCTCTACCGTGCCGCCGAAATTGTTCAGACCGCTCGTCTGCACGGTACGAAAACCGGTGTCAACGGATGCTTTTGCATCCACCGGCGGGAAAAAGTACATGTCAAAATTGGACGTGATCCCGCTCGTCAGATATTCCATGATGCCTAAAATGTTCAGCCAGTATACATCGTCCTCCGTCAACTGTCCTTCATGCGGGAACACCTGCTGATTGAGCCACTCCTGCAGCGGCAGGTCGTCCGCATAGGAGCGCAGGAAGGTCATCGCCGTATGGGTGTGTGCATTTTTGAAGCCGGATAAAAGGAGCTTGCCGGATGCATCGATCTCCCGATCCCAGACCGGTGCCTGCAGCGTATCCGTGCCGTCTCCGATGTATGCGATGGAATCACCGCACACCCACAGCTCACCCTCCGTGATCTGATAGTCGTGCGATGCATCATTTTTCAGTGACAGTATCTTTGCGTTAAAAAAACGTGTATTCATGTAGTTCTCCTTTTTATTTATAAGATGGCTGCGATATTTCGGATAGACTCCGTCAGAAGCTGCTTAAACTTCGGTGCAACAGCATCCGCAGTCTCCGTGATCTCCGCATGTGTCAGCGGCTTCGGCGAAATGCCTGCCGCCAGATTGGAAATGCAGGAAACACCAACGATGCGCATACCCATATGACGCGCTGCCTGTGCCTCGCATGCCGTAGACATACCGACGGCATCTGCGCCCATCATGCGGCACATATTGATCTCTGCCGGTGTCTCATACGCGGGTCCGGTCAACTGCACATATACACCCTCCTTCAGTCGGATATCCAGATCACAGGCTGCCTTTCGCACGATCTGCTGCAGCTCCTCGTCATAGACATGGCTCATATCGGGGAAGCGTGTGCCTAATTCCTCGATATTTTCACCGATCAGCGGCGACGGCACAAAGCAGGAAATGTGATCGCGGATCAGCATGAAATCACCTGCCTGAAAGCCCTGCCGGATTCCGCCGGAGGCGTTCGTCAGGAACAGTACCTGCGCACCCATCATTTTCATCAGACGTGTCGGCAGCACCACATCCGTCATGGAATAGCCCTCATAATAATGCACGCGTCCCTGCATGATCACGACCGGAACGCCTGCTGCATAACCGAACACGAAGCGTCCCTTGTGCAGCGGAACGGTCGATACTGGAAAGCCCTCGATCTCCTTATAATCCAGCGTTGCAACGACCTCGATCTGATCCGCATAATCACCCAGACCGGAGCCTAGGATCAGCGCTACCTTCGGTGTGAAATCAACCTTTGCGCGGACACTCTCATAGCATTTTACCAGTTTTTCATATATTTCGTTCATGATGTTCCTCTCTTTCTGTGTCTCCTTCAATTTCCACAACAGCCGTACACGCAATATGCGCCGGTCAGCGGCTGTGCATGCAAAAATGTAATCATTTTAATGATAGCGCGGCGGGCGCTCGTTGGCAAGAAATATTTTCGCCAAATGACGGTACAGACAAAAGTCCTCCCGACGGCAAAACGCCGCTGAGAGGACAATGCTGTTTCTTTTTTATTCGTTTTCTAATTCCCGCTTCACCTGATGATACAATTCTGCAATGGACTCCGGTGTTTCCTCAAGCTCATCAGCGATCTGCTCCAAGGTGCGACCCT
>CAZERX010000159.1:0-4436 GCA_964515045.1 uncultured Eubacterium sp. | reverse complement strand
CTGTTCGCTTTTGTCTTTTCTCATAGGCAATCTCCTTTGTCCTTCTCCAAAAAACGCAGCGTAAGCGACACATCATGTAACTGATTTCATCATAACGTGGGCGCAGCCGGAATGCAAATTAAAAAAGTATTAAATTTTTCTAAAAAATATGATCAGCCTCCAGCTTCCTGCGTTTCGCGGATCGAGGTGATGAGCGCATCACAGCTTCCCTCGATCGTATACTCTCCGCTGCCCGCCGGAAGGAAAAAGCTGTCGCCCTTTTTGAAGGGCAGGATCGCGTCGCGGGTGCGCAGCGTACCCTGTCCGTCAAGGATCAGCACACTCACAAACGAAGCATCCGTGACACAGCCCTCCAGCTTTTTCATAAAGATACCGTCCAGATTCAGCTTATCCACCGTGAAATAATCGCAGTCTGCCACATGCGGATAACTGTTTTTAGCGCGCACGATCGGCACGCGATTGGTCACGGCAAGCGCCTTTTCGATATGCAGATCACGCTTTTTTCCGTCCTTGCCGACCCTGCCGTAATCGTACACACGGTAGGTCACGTTTGAATTCTGCTGGATCTCGGCGATCAGGATGTTTTTTCCGATTGCATGGATCGTGCCGGATTCGATAAAAAGCATATCCCCGCGCTGTACCGGAACAGCGTGCAGCACCTCAAGCAGCGTATCATCTGCGATCCGCTGCGCGAACTCCTCCTTCGTGATCTCCGTCTTGAAGCCGTAGTACAAAAAAGCATCCGGCGCGGCATCCAGCACATACCACATCTCCGTTTTTCCGTACTGCCCCTCATTTTCGAGCGCATAGCGGTTGTCGGGATGCACCTGTATGGACAGATTTTCCTTTGCATCAATGAACTTGATCAGGATCGGGAAATCCGAAAAACGGCGGCAGTTGTAGCCGAGCATCTCTTTTCCCTCTGCTTCTATGTATTCTGCGAGCGTTTTGCCCTGATAACGTCCGTTTTCAATATAGGAAGGTCCGTCGGGGTGGCACGAAAGCATCCAGCTCTCCGCTAGGATATCACCCTCGCAGGCGATCCCATATTCAGTTTTCAGCCGGTTGCCGCCCCACAGATAATCCTTGCAGCTCGGTCTTAATTTTAATATGCTCATCGTTTTCCTCCTAACGGATCGCTGCACTGGATGCCGCAGCCTCCCGCAGCAGCTCCAAATTCTTTTCGATCAGTCCGCAGCGCTGCTTCACACAGTCACAGGAACGCAGCGGATCCTCCGGCGTTGCAAAAAGATAGTCCTCCAGCCGGTCGATCGTCGTCGTTGCCACATGCATCCGTGTGTCCGAGGACGCATAATACAGATACACGTCGCCGTTTTCCCGCGCGATCGCTCCATTCGTAAATACCACATTCGACACGTCACCGACGCGCTCTGCGCCGAGCGGTACGAGAAAGACACCGGACGGCTGTGCGATCACCCGATCCGGATGCGAAAGCTCCGTTCCGAACGCATACAGCACATAACGCAGTCCTGCCGCAGTATTCCGCACGCCATGTGCAATGTGGATCCAGCAGCGTTTTCCGCGGATCGGCACGGCTCCCGCACCGTTTTTTGCCTCCGTGATGGTGTGATACACCCTGCGGCTGATGATCCGCTCCTCGTCGATCACGGCGTGTGTGATGTCCTCACACAGTCCAAAGCCGATCCCGCCGCCGCTTCCGGTCTCGATAAAGCCGTCCATCGGGCGCGTGTAAAACGCGTACTTTCCGTCTACAAGCTCCGGATGGAGCACGACATTCCGCTGCTGCGGTGAGCGCAGGGTGATAAGATTGTCCAGACGCTCCCAGTGCTTTAAGTCCTTTGTGCGGACAATGCCTGCTGCCGCAGTCGCTGCGGACAGGTCTGCGTCGGACGTATCCTTGCTCTCTGCGCAGAACACGCCGTAAATATAGCCGTCCTCGTGCTTCGTCAGCCGCATGTCATACACATTCGTTTCCTCCGGACAGGTGTCCGGCAGCTCCACCGGATAATCCCAGAAATGAAAGCCGTCCACGCCGTTATCACTCTCTGCCACCGCAAAGAAGGACTTTCGATCCGCGCCCTCAACGCGCGCGACGAGGTAAAACTTTCCATTTAATCCGATCGCGCCGGAGTTCATCACGGCATTGACTCCAAGCCGCTCCATAAAATACGGATTCGTTTCTGCGTCAATATCGTATTTCCATGTCACCGGAATGTGATCTCTGGTCAGCACCGGATCCTCATAGCGGTCAAAGATCCCGTTGTAAAAAGCGCTCTTTCTGTTTTTTCTTTCGATCAGACGCGTGAGCTTTGCCTGCTCCGCGTAGTAGCGGCTATGAATCATTGCTTTGTCCTCCTCATGATCTCCATACACATCCTGCCGTTGTGATACGGACATTTCCACGGCTCTGCGATCGGCTTGCGGCTCTGCGGTACGCCGGATGCATCCACATCCCAAAACCACTCCGAGCCTTCGCGGCTGTCGATGAGTGTCGTCTTTATATAGCTCCAGAGCTTCTCCGTCAGCACGCGGTATTTCTCATTTCCGGTCTGCTGATAACGATTGTAAAAACCGACCATCGCCTCTGCCTGCACCCACCAGACGCGGGTCGTATCGACCACGCCGTTCATACATTCATTGTTCATTGCACCGTCTGCATTCGCCTGTGCAAACACACTCTCCGCGATCTGCGCGGTAAATGCACTCGTTTCTGCCGCGAGCGCCGGATCACCCAGCACCTCACAGGCACGGTCTAAAAGCCAGCTCGCCTCGATATCATGTCCGTAGGAATACAGATCGGAGATCGTATCCATTTTTTCGTCAAAAAATACTTCGAGCCTGCGCTCTGCGCGGTTGTACACCTTTGTCCGAAAGATCGCAAGGATCCGCCGCAGCGCCTGCGCCACCTCAACAGACGGAGCTGCCTGATAAAGCTGGGTATATGCCTCCAGCACATGCAGCAGCGTGTTCATCGTCTTGGCAGCGAGCAAGCCGTTTTCTGACAGCTTGTCGTTGTCCTCCGGCTTCCATTCCCGCGTGAACGCTTCGAGGTATCCGTATTCGTCCGTGCACACCGTTTCGATGATGCGGAACAGCTTTCGTGCCAGCTCCAGCGCCTGCGCACAGCCGGATGCATTATAATAGGAAGCAAGGGCATAGATCGCGAACGCCTGATTGTACGTGTGCTTGGTCGCATCTGCGACCGTTCCGTTGTAACGGAGTGACCAGAATACGCCGCCGTGCTCCGGATCCATGCAGTGATCCCGCAGGAATGCATACGCGTGTGCGGCTTCATCGAGCAGCGTTCCATCACCGAGCGTCAGATACGCCTGTGAGAAAAACCACAGGATCCGGCTGTTTAAGATACAGCCCTTATCCGCATTCCGGTCGATGTTCAGGTCAAAATCCATATAGCCGTAATAACCGCCGCACGTATCATCTCTCAATTTTTTCCAAAACGGAATGATGTGTTCCGTCAGCTCTGTCCGTACTTCCTTTTCCAACATCATTTTTTAACGCCTGCCTATCTCTGTGTCATTTTCCCTGACTACGCTGTGTGTCATGATATAATCAACCAATTCGTCTGCATATGCAAAGGCGAGTCCGATGTAGCTGTCTGCCGCTCCGTAATAGATCGCCATTTTATTCGTCTTACTGTCGTGGATGGTCGCGCAGGGGAAGGTCACATTCGGCACAAAGCCGCGCTCCTCATACCACTCCTCCGGTGTGAGCAGGAAATTCTCACAGCGGTACTTCACGATGGACGGATCGTCGATGTCCAAAATTGCTCCGCCAATGCTGTATACATAGCCGTTGCAGGTGCCGCTGACTCCGTGATAAATGAGGAGCCAGCCCTCGCTCGTCTCGATCGGAGCTGCACCGCCGCCTATTTTCAGCGACTCCCACCATTCACTGCTCTTGCCCATCACGTGACGGTGTTTTCCCCAGTAGACCATGTCCTTACTCTCAGAGAGGAAAATATCGCCGAACGGTGTGTGTCCGCTGTCGCTCGGTCGTGACAGCATCACGAAATTGTCATGGAGCTTTCGCGGAAAGAGTACCGCGTTCCGGTTGAACGGTAAAAACGGATTTTCCAGCCGCGTGAAGGTCTTGAAATCGGTCGTTTTCGCCATTCCGATCGCAGCTCCGTAAAAGTCCTGACACCAGATCACATAATATACACCGTCGATCTCGACCAGACGCGGATCGTATGCGTATACCGGCATGAACGGTTCGCCGTTCTCATCCGTGAAATGGATCTTTTCCTTATCAAATTCCCAGTGGATGCCGTCCCTGCTCCGTCCGAGATAGATATACGGGATGCCGTTCACCTGCTCGCCGCGGAATACGCCGATGAATGCGCCCTCATAGGGGATCACGGCACTGTTAAAGATCCGTGCGACTCCCTCCACCGGATTTCTGCCGACGATCGGGTTTTCGCTGTATCTCCAGAC
>CAZERX010000158.1:0-4443 GCA_964515045.1 uncultured Eubacterium sp. | reverse complement strand
CAGACGATCGGTCTGTGGCAGTTCAACAATCCGGCGGGCTTGGAGAAGGTCGCAGGTACATATTTCATGGAAACCGTCGCATCCGGTAATGCCATCAATGAGGCAGACAACGGTGTGAACCTGATCAAGAGCAAGCTGCGTCAGAACTATCTGGAATCCTCCAATGTGCAGGTGGCAGATGAAATGGTCAATCTGATTGTGGCACAGCGTGCGTATGAGCTGAACTCCAAGGCGATACAGGCATCGGATGATATGCTCAGTCAGGCAAACCAGTTGAAGCGATAGGAGGTAGCATATGAGCATGTCCATCAATGACAGCATGTACAGCTATCTGACACAGACGGCAGACAATGCGAACAGCTCTGCATCCGCAGACAGGGTAAATAGTTCGATCAGCGGGATCGGCGAAGGCTCCAGCGAGGAGGAAATGAAGCAGGCGATCAAGGATTTTGAGTCCTACTTTGTGGAGCAGATCTTGAAAAACGTGCAGGAATCACTGAAAAGTGACGAGGATTCGACCAATTCACAGTTGACCGATTATTTTATGGGAACCGTCAGCGAACAGCTTGCGGACAAGATCATCGATCAGACCGGCAATCGTCTGACACAGACGCTGTATGAGCAGATGTGCAGAAATTACAATGTTGTGACACCGGAAACGAGTGAGGAATAGGATCAAAGGATCAGATGGGTGGGCTTAGCCCGCCCATTTTTGTATGAGACAGGCAGGAAGCGGGAATGGAACAGATCAGCGGATATGTAGATCACATTATTTTTCAGAACAGTGAAAATGGCTATACCGTGCTGGAGCTGGCGAGCGGTGAGGACATGATCACATGCGTCGGTACTCTGATGGGGCTTACGGATGGGATGAATGTTGAGCTGGAGGGCGATTATACGGAGCATCCGAGCTACGGCAGGCAGTTCAAGGCAGCGCGTTATATCGAAAAAACGCCGGAGGATGAGCTGGCGATCGAACGGTATTTAGGATCCGGTGCGATCCGTGGTGTCGGCGCAGCGCTGGCGGCGCGGATCGTGCGTCGGTTTGGAAAAGATACCTTCCGTATCATCGAGGAGGAGCCGGAGCGTCTGGCAGAGGTGAAGGGCATCAGTGAGCGTAAGGCGCAGGAGATCAGTGTGCAGGTCGAGGAAAAGCGCGCCCTGCGTTCGGCAATGCTCTTTTTGCAGCAGTATGGCATCACGCTGGCGCTTGCGGTCAAGATCTACAATACCTACGGCGAGGAGATCTACGGCATCCTGCAGAAAAATCCGTACCGGCTTGCCGATGACATTGACGGAGTGGGCTTTCGCATTGCAGACGAGATCGCGGCAAAGGTCGGCATCCGCACGGATTCGGATTTCCGTATCCGGAGCGGGCTGCTCTATTGTCTGCAGCAGGCGGCGGCTGAGGGGCATACCTATCTGCCGGAGAACCGTCTGTATGCGCGCGCCGCTGATCTGCTCGGCGTGTCTGAGGAAGCGCTGGAAAAAAATGTGATGGATCTTGCGATGGAGCGGCGGCTTGTAAAAAAGCAGGCACCGGACGGAGTTCATGTGTATGCTTCTGTTTTTTACAATATGGAAGCGAACGTCGCATTCCGGTTGAAGCAGCTCAATGTACCGATGGATGTGTCCGAAACACATGTCAGCAAGTGCATTGACCGGATCGAAAAAACGACCGGTATGCAGCTCGCAGAGCATCAGCGGCAGGCGGTGCTGGCGGCAGCATCTGAGGGTGTGCTGGTCATTACCGGAGGACCCGGAACAGGAAAAACGACGACCATTGACTCGATCATCCATTATTTTGATCTGGAGGGTCTTGATTTTCTGCTGGCTGCGCCGACCGGACGCGCGGCGAAGCGCATGAGCGAAACGACCGGCTACGAGGCGCGCACGATCCACCGGATGCTGGAGCTGGGCGGTGAGGAAGCGGCGGGCTTCGGCAGGGATGACGGTAATCCGCTGGAAGCAGATGCAGTCATTATCGACGAAATGTCCATGGTGGATCTGCCGCTGATGAATTCACTGCTCAAGGCGATCACGACGGGAACACGACTGATACTGGTCGGTGACGTGAACCAGCTTCCGAGTGTCGGTCCGGGGAGAGTGTTAAAGGATATCATCACCTCCGGTGAGCTTCCGGTCGTAGAGCTGACGGAGATCTTTCGGCAGGCGAAGGAGAGTGACATCATTGTCAATGCGCACCGCATCAATCACGGTGAGGAGGTCACGCTCGACAATCAGAGTCGGGATTTCTTTTTCCTCAAGCGCTATGATGCCAACAAGATCATCAATGTGACGCTGCAGCTCGTTTTGCAGAAAATGCCGAAATACGTGAACGCATCGCCGATGGACATACAGGTGCTCACTCCGATGCGAAAGGGACTGCTCGGAGTCGAGCAGCTTAATATCGTATTGCAGCAGTACCTCAATCCGCCGGATGCGTCAAAATCAGAAAAAGAACGCGCGGGCGGCGTGTTCCGCGAGGGCGACAAGGTGATGCAGACGAAAAATAATTATCAGCTCGCATGGGAGGTACGGAGCCGCTATGGCTTTGCGATCGAAAAAGGGCAGGGCGTGTTCAACGGTGACATGGGGATCATCCGCATCATAGATTCCTTCGCGCAGAGTCTGACCGTGGAATTTGAGGAAGGTCGCATGGTGGAATATCCGTTCGGCGCGATCGACGAGCTGGAGCTTGCCTACGCGATCACGATACATAAATCGCAGGGCAGTGAATATCCGGCAGTCGTAATCCCGCTCATGGCAGGGCCGCGTCCGCTGATGAACCGGAACCTGCTCTATACCGCCGTTACGCGTGCGCGCTCCTGCGTGACGCTGGTCGGTGATGATGAGGTATTCCGGCAGATGGTAGAAAATGTGCAGGAACAGCAGCGGTACAGCGGGCTGTGTGAACACTTAAAGGAGGCGGTCGTATGCTCCTGAAGCTCTTGTATCCGCCGGTCTGCCCGATCTGTGACCGTGTGCTGCCGCAGCGGCTGACGGATGACGGGATCGGAAGGATCTGTACGGATTGTGAACCATCGCTGATCCGCGTGAAAGAGCCATTCTGTATGCGCTGCGGCAAGACGCTTGCACGGACAGATGCCGTGCAGGAGTATTGCGATGACTGCAGGCGGAAAACGCATGTTTTTACACAGGGGCGTGCGGCGTTCGTATACAGCGGAGCCGTGATCGGCACGATGCACCGTTTCAAATACAGCAACCGCAGGGATTATGCGCCGGTGCTGGCACGTGAGCTGTACCGGATGCATGGCGCATGGATCCAAAGGATCGCGCCGGATGCCGTGATCCCCGTGCCGCTCCATCCGAAGCGCCGGCGGATGCGCGGGTTCAATCAGGCGGCACTGCTCGCACGGCAGATCGCGCGGCTTAGCGGGATCCCGCTGGAGGAAAAACTGCTGGTGCGCACGCAGAATACGCAGCGGCAGAAGGCGCTGGATGCGCACGAACGCAAAAATAATCTGAAAAATGCTTTTCAAACCACCAAAAAAATAGTACAATTAGAAAAAGTATTGCTGATTGATGACATCTATACGACCGGAAGTACGGCAGATGCGGCGGCAGCCGCACTGGTGCAGGCGGGCGTGAAGAAAATATACGTCCTCTGTGTGTGCATCGGAGGGGAAGATCAGGAGGTAACGGAATGGAAGTAAGGACATGCAGATCGTGCGGCAGACTGTTTAATTATGTATCGGGTCCTGCGCGCTGTCCGTCGTGTGCAGACGCACTGGAAAAAAAGTTCCAGGAGGTCAAGACCTATATCTGGAACAATAAGAACGCGACACTCAGCCAGATCTCGGAGGATAACGATGTATCCACCGGTCAGCTCAGACAGTGGGTGCGTGAGGAGCGTCTGAGCTTTTCAGATGATTCTCCGGTCGGACTGGACTGTGAGATGTGCGGAGCCGTGATCAAGACCGGACGCTACTGCGATAGCTGCCGGAACAAGATCAACGCGAATCTCGCCACGGCGCTGACTCCCAAGAAGGAAGCGCCCAAGCGCAAGGATTACCATGATCCGAAAAACAGGATGAGATATCTCACCTAAAATGAGACATCGTTTAGGCATCGCTTTTGCGGTGCCTTATATTTTTTTTGTAATTCACGGAAATCTATGGTATAATGTCGCAAGACATTATACGCGCCGAAGTGCGCATCGGAGACTATACCATGTTGCGAAGCAATATGGTATAATGTATAGCAACTATGTACTTGGAAACTGATCCGACCGATGAGGTGAAAGATGATTCATAATGAGAGAGTCCGGCATATGGTGCAGTGTCAGGCATTCAATGACCGGAAGGGAAAGGAATATTTCCCGATCACAAAATATTTTCGCGGCGACTTTGTCGGACTGCAGCTTCTCGGCGCGTTCGTCAGCGGGACCGTGAGCTACGGCATCCTTCTTGGCATGTGGGC
>CAZERX010000157.1:0-4481 GCA_964515045.1 uncultured Eubacterium sp. | reverse complement strand
GAACGGGAGTACAATCTGGATCTCGTGACGACGGCACCGGGCGTTGTGTACAAGGTGCACCGGACAGATGGTGAGGTGATCGACCTGACCAATCCGTCCAATCTGCCGGATCCGTCCGAGATCGAGTATATGGAGGAGCCGTTCGTATCAGCAGAGATCATGGTGACGAGTGAATTTATCGGCTCGATCATGGAGCTTTGTCAGGAGCGCCGCGGCATCTATAAGAGCATGGAGTACATCGAGGAAACACGTGCCGTGCTGAAATATGATCTGCCGCTGAATGAGATCATCTATGACTTTTTCGATGCGCTCAAATCACGCTCACGCGGCTATGCGTCCTTCGATTATGAAATGAAGGGCTATGAGCGCTCCGAGCTGGTCAAGCTGGATATCCTGATCAACCGCGAGCCGGTGGACGCGCTTTCCTTCATCGTGTTCGCGGACACGGCATACGAGCGCGGACGCAGGATGTGTGAGCGTCTGAAGGGTGAGATCCCGAGACATTTATTTGAGATCCCGATACAGGCAGCCGTCGGCAGCAAGATCATCGCGCGCGAGACCGTGAAGGCAGTGCGAAAGGATGTGCTGGCGAAGTGCTACGGCGGCGACATCACGCGAAAGAAAAAGCTGCTTGAAAAGCAGAAGGAAGGTAAAAAGCGTATGCGTCAGGTCGGCAGTGTAGAGATCCCGCAGGAGGCATTTATGAGTGTCCTGAAGCTCGACGAGGGAAAATAGACTGATGGAGCTGTATATTCACATCCCGTTCTGCGTGCGAAAATGTGCATATTGTGACTTTTTGTCCGCGCCTGCCGATGACATCACGATACAGGCGTATATGGAGCGGCTGGAGCAGCAGCTTCGGGAGCAGGCGGTGCGCCTGCGTGACCGGACGGTCGATACGGTCTTTATCGGCGGCGGGACACCGACCATCCTGCGGGCAGATCAGTTGGCGCGGCTGCTTGATACCGTGCAGAGTGTCTTTTGCCTGGCAGAGAACGCAGAATTTACGATCGAGGCAAACCCCGGTACACTTTCGGCAGAAAAGGCGCACACGCTCGTCGCGGGCGGTGTCGATCGTGTCAGTCTCGGTCTGCAGTCCGCCAATGAGCAGGAGCTTCGGCTGCTCGGCAGGATCCATACCTACGAGGACTTTCTGCGAAGCTATGAGCGTCTGCGCGATGCAGGCATCCGCAATCTGAATGTGGATCTGATGAGTGCGCTGCCGCAGCAGACACCCGCTTCCTATGAGAAAACACTGCGCCGCGTGCTGTCACTGCATCCGGAGCATATCTCGGCATACAGTCTGATGATCGAGGAGGGAACGCCGTTTTACGAGCAGTTCCACGCGGATGAGGTCGTGCGCGATGCGGGCGGGAGACCTCAGCTTTTGCCGGATGAGGAGTCAGAGCGCGCGATGTATGAGCTGACCGGTGCGCTGCTTTCGTCGTATGGCTATGAGCGGTACGAGATTTCCAATTATGCAAAGGAGGGCTTTGCCTGCCGTCATAATATCGGCTACTGGACGGGCGAGGAATATCTCGGTGCCGGTCTTGGCGCGGCATCTTATATAGAAGAAACGCGATCCTGCA
Organism: uncultured Eubacterium sp.; assembly: GCA_964515045.1. GTDB lineage: Bacteria > Bacillota > Clostridia > Lachnospirales > Lachnospiraceae > W0P33-017. The sequence goes on along the minus strand of CAZERX010000157.1, from coordinate 2,892 downwards.
ATACATCGGTGCTGGCGGATTATCTGCAGGGTGACTGTGCGGCATACGAGGTGCAGCATCTGACGAAGGATGAGCGCATGGCAGAGTTTTTTTATCTCGGACTCCGCATGACGGCAGGGGTAAAAAAGGCAGATTTTGTGGCGCGGTTCGGGCTTCGCGCGGAGCAGGTCTACGGAGCTGTGCTCACGGAGCTGGTCACGCAGCAGTTGTTGGAGGATACCGGAAGCGCTTATCGGCTCACACCGTTCGGGCGGGATGTGAGCAATCAGGTTTTATGGAGATTTTTGCAGGATGCGGATTGAGGATATCCGTCTGACAGAGAAAAGGAGGGAACAGATATGTTAGCAGTAGGAAAAAAAGGAACGAAAACCGTCACTGTTACGGAGGCAAATACCGCAAAGACAATGGGCAGTGGAACGCTGGATGTATTTGCGACACCGGCGCTCATCGCACTTATGGAGGAAACCTGCTGGCGCAGTGTGTCAGAGGAGTTGGAGGACGGCTGCGGCAGTGTCGGTACATTATTGGAGATCCGTCATACCGCACCCACACCGGTCGGCATGGAGGTCACCTGCGAATCGGAGCTGATCGAGCTGGACGGCAGACGGCTGGTATTTGCCGTACGCGCCTACGATGCCGCAGGACTCGTAGGAGAAGGACGGCATGAGCGCTTCGTCGTACAGAATGAGAAATTCCAGATAAAGGCGGATGCAAAGAAACCGCAATAAAAACGCATGACCGCACGATGATCCATCCACCCCGAGGCATCTGTGATATGATATTCTGTCTATTTGACAGGATCATATCAAGATGCGTCGGGGTGGATTTTATATTTTTTTCACAAATTAAGTGTTGACATTATCAGATGGCAGTGCTATCTTAATAACAGAAACAATTAGCACTCCTTTTTGTCGAGTGCTAACAATTTCAGATCAGAGGAAAACGATGGAACAGTTAGACGAGAGAAAAACCAAAATATTAAAGGCGATCATCAAAACCTATCTGGAGACCGGTGAGCCGGTCGGTTCGCGCACGATCTCGAAATATTCGGATCTGAACCTAAGCTCGGCGACCATACGGAACGAGATGTCCGATCTGGAGGAGCTGGGTTATATCATCCAGCCGCATACATCGGCAGGTCGGATCCCTTCTGATCAGGGCTACCGTTTCTACGTGGATCATCTCATGGAGGAAAAAGACCGCGAGGTGTCCGAGATGAAGGAATTTGTCATCGAGCGCACGGAGAAGATGGAGCAGGTGCTGAAAAACGTCGTAAAGCTGTTGGCAACGAATACCAACTACGCGACGATGATCACCGCACCGCAGTATCAGCACGGCAAGCTGAAATTCATCCAGCTATCCGTGGTGGACGAGGAACAACTGCTTGCCGTTATCGTTTTAGAGGGCAACATCGTAAAAAACAAGATCATCCGCACCGAGCTGGACGGACTGGACAGCGAACAGCTCCTAAAGCTGAACCTGCTGCTGAACACGAGCCTTGGCGGGCTTGCCTTAAACCAGATCAATCTTGCGACGATCGCCAAGCTAAAGGAACAGGCGGGCATCCACAGCGAGATCATCAGCAAGGTGCTGGATGCGATCGCAGAATCCGTATCCGAGGATGAGGATCTGGAGATCTACACGAGCGGAGCGACAAATATTTTCAAGTATCCGGAGCTGACGGATTCCGGTCAGGCGCGGGAGCTGATCTCCGCATTCGAGGAAAAACAGCAGCTTGCCGATCTGGTCAATGGATCGCTGACGGATGAGGAAAATACCGGCATACAGGTCTACATCGGCAGTGAGTCGCCGGTACAGACCATGAAGGATTGCAGTGTCGTGACCGCGACCTATGAGCTGGGCGAGGGCATGAAAGGTACGATCGGCATCATCGGACCAAAGCGTATGGACTATGAAAATGTCGTCGGCAATCTGAAAACATTAAAGAATCAGTTGGATGGTATATTTAAGAATCCATCCGGACAAACATAAAGGAAGGTGACTGCAAATGACACAGATGGAAGAAGAAAAGACAACCGTAGAGCCGGAGGAGATAAAAGAGGAGGATACCGTGACAACGGGATCTGAACAGACCGCGGAGGAAACGGCAGCGGAAGCAGCAGAGGAAGCAGAGAACGAAGCTGCACCGGAGGAAACGGAAGCAGCGGAGACAGAGAAAAAGGGTCCGTTCCGCAAGAAAGAAAAGAAAAAGGATAAGCGGGATGAGCGCATCGAGGAGCTGACCGATCAGGTCAAGCGCCAGATGGCAGAATTTGAGAACTTCCGCAGACGTACCGATAAGGAAAAGACCCAGATGTATGAGGTCGGTGCAAAAAGCATCATCGAAAAGATCCTTCCGGTCGTTGATAATTTTGAGCGCGGACTGGCAGCAGTGCCGGAGGAGCAGAAGTCAGATGCCTTTGTAGACGGTATGGATAAGATCTACAAGCAGATGATGAGCGTATTTGAAGAGCTGGATGTCAAGCCGATCGAAGCGGTCGGATGTGAGTTTAACCCCGATTTCCACAATGCAGTGATGCAGGTGGAGAGTGAGGAATACGAGTCCGGCATCATCGCACAGGAGCTGCAGAAGGGTTACACCTATCGTGACAGCGTCGTGCGCCACAGTATGGTCGCTGTCGTACAGTAGCCATAGATCACTGACACAGGTAATACAACATTTTATATCATATTTAGGAGGAAGAAATCATGAGCAAGATTATTGGTATTGATTTAGGAACGACAAACAGTTGCGTAGCTGTTATGGAGGGCGGAAAGCCGACCGTTATCGCAAATCAGGAGGGCGCAAGAACAACACCGTCCATCGTAGCATTCACAAAGACCGGTGAGCGTCTGGTCGGTAAGGTTGCAAAGAATCAGGCAATTACCAAT
>CAZERX010000156.1:0-4489 GCA_964515045.1 uncultured Eubacterium sp. | reverse complement strand
CATGTCCACCCTGTCCTCACTCGTGATCGCCTCCAGCTCCACGCTGACGATCGACGTGATCAAGGATCATATCGTAAAGGATATGAGTGAGAAAAAGCAGTTGCTCTGCATCCGTATACTGATCGTTGTATTCATCGCACTTTCCGTCGTGATCGCGATCGTGCAGTACACCAGCAACGTGACCTTCATCGCACAGCTCATGGGTGTTTCGTGGGGAGCGCTCGCAGGCTCCTTCCTCGCACCGTTCATGTACGGACTGTATTGGAAAAAGACGACCCCGCTCTCTGCGTGGATCTGTTTCCTGTTCGGTTCCGGTATCATGGTGCTGAACATGCTCGTTCGTGACGCATTTCCTGCGATCCTGCAGTCACCGATCAACTGCGGCGCATTTGCGATGCTGGCAGGTCTTGTGATCGTTCCGGTGGTCAGCCTGATCTCACCGAAGCAGAGCGAGTCGCGCGTGAAGGAGATCTTCTCCTGCTATGAGAAAACGACGCGCGTGCGCCGTTCCCAGTCGCTCGGAAGCGGAGACGCTGAGTAGTTATAGGTTCAGTCAAAAACACCCGATATGTGGTCATATCGGGTGTTTCTGTATTTTTCGGCAGAAACGATCGAGCTGCCGCAGTTGGATGAGCGCATAATCCCTGCCGTCGGGCGGGAGCGTCCGGTAAAGTGCGAGAAGCTGCTGCTCCTCCGGCGGAAGCTCGTCCGGATGCCGGACGGTGGTGCTCAGCCCCAGCAGGTAATCGGCAGATACATCCAGTATCTGACAGACCTCACGCAGCATACTGAGGTTCAGCCAGCGTTTTGCGTGGAGATAGTTGATCATGGCGGGATAGGAGACCCGCAGTTGTCCGGCAAGCATCTTGGGCGTGATCTGCTGTTCGCGCATCAGTGCGCGGATGCGGTCTGCTGTATCCTTCATGCGTTAGATCCAGCCGCCGTCCATCGTGATGATCTGTCCGGTCAGATAATCGGGCGCATGTGCGAGCTGGTGTGCGAGGGCAGCGACCTCGTCGGGCGTGCCGTAGCGTCCGGCAGGGATCTCGTCCTCCAGCATCCGCCGCTCCTCTGCATCGAAGCATCCGTTCATGCGCGTGTCGATGACTCCGCAGGCGATGGCGTTCACGGTGATGCCGCTGGGCGCAAGCTCCTTGGCGAGTGCCTTTGTCAGACTGTTGACCCCGCCCTTTGAGGCAGAATAGGCGACCTCGCAGGAAGCACCGACATTGCCCCAGACGGAGGAGATATTGATGATGCAGCCGGATTTCTGGCGCACCATATACGGAACTGCCTCGTGACAGCAGGAGAATACTCCGGTCAGATTGGTGCTTATGATGTCGTTCCAGTCCGTGATCGAAAGCTCCGTGAGCAGTCCGATCCGCGAGATCCCGGCATTATTGATGAGGATGTCCGCGCCGCCGAAGCGTTCGGCTGTCTGCGCAAACATCCGGCACACCTCGGTATGGGAGCTGACATCGCAGGCGCAGGCGAGCGTCTGTATGCCGTATTCTGCGGACAGACGGTCTGCGTAGCCGCGCAGCAGCTCCGTATCCGTTTTGCAGCTTAGGACGAGATCGCAGCCGTCAGCGGCGAATCGGGCGGCGGCTGCCTTTCCGATGCCGTGGGAGGCACCGGTGATAAGAACGGTTTTTTTTCTCATAACGCACACTCCATTTTCACGCAACTGCCCGAAAATAAGCCTTTATCGGGCTGTATTGGGGCGAAATTCTGAAAAGTTGCATATTTTTGTATAAATTATCTCTAAAATACTGGTTTTTTACATGATAATTTGGTAAAATTATAATACATCAATCGCAGCCGCGTCAACTAAGGATGCGCCTGCGGCGATGATCCGATACATAAGTCGGAGAAAAGAAATCCGAAGGGAGATGACCGTTTATGAAGATTACGATCAGTGGAAAAAATATCGAGGTCACGGAGGGACTCCGGAGCGCGGTAGAGGACAAGCTCTCAAAGCTCGAAAAATACTTTATGCCGGATACGCAGTGCAATGTGACGCTCAGCGTAGAGAAGGAACGCCAGAAAATGGAGGTTACGATCCCGATGAAGGGACATATCATCCGTGCAGAGCAGCAGAGTGATGACATGTATGTGACGATCGACCTCGTTGTGGATGTCATTGAGGCACAGTTAAAGAAATACCGGAAAAAGCTGATCGACAAGCAGCAGAACGCAGACAGCCTGCGCAGGGAGTTTGTCGATGAGGAATTTGCAGATGATGAGGAGATCCGCATCGTGCGCGCCAAGAAATTTGGCATGAAGCCGATGTTTCCGGAGGATGCATGCGTGCAGATGGAATTGCTCGGACACAGCTTTTTCGTATTCAGCAACGCGGAGACCGGAGAGGTCAACGTCGTTTACAAGCGCAAGGACAGAAGCTATGGTCTGATCGAGCCGGAGTTCTGATCCGGCAGATGCATAATCCTGTCGAAATCTGTCGAGTTTGAAAAAGTAATTCATTTTGAAAGATCTGACACGAAACAGGACGCATGATTATACAAAATGAAACACCGCTCCCCATACGTCGGCATGTATACTGAACATAGCGCAGGAGATAACTGTCGCAGGACAGGATACGGATGCGTGTGGGGAGGGGAATGTTATGATCTATTATAGGATGGGCGAAGTGATCAGAGAGCTGCGGAGCCGCAGCCATATGACGCAGGAGGAGCTTGCCGCAGGGATCTGTTCGGTCAGCTCGGTCGCCAAAATTGAGGGTGGCAGTCAGATGCCTTCCGGACGCGTGGCAGAAGCGCTGCTGTGCAAGCTGGGAGACATCGGCTGCTTTTTTACAGGCTTTTCGCAGACGGAGGAGCTGCTGGAGCTGTGCTCGTGGGAGCACACCAGACGGCGTGCATACAGTGAAAAGTCCGGAGATTCGCAGTTTGAAAAACAGTTTTATGCCTATGTGCGGCTGCTGTCGCAGACACATGAGGATACGCAGCCTTCGTTATTGCTGCTGGAGCTGATGCAGACGCTCGTCATGTCCATGCCGCTCACGGAGCTGTACGAGGAATGTGCCGAACGGCGGACGTATACCTATCTGGAGCTGTACATCCTAAACAGTATCGCCGTGCAGTATTACCATATGGAGAGCTATGAGCAGGCGGTGCGGGTGTTTGAGCGGCTGTACGCATATCTCAGAAAATGGGAGCTGTCGGGCAGGGCGGCGCGCTGTCTGTATCCGGTGGTGTGCAACAATCTGGCGGCTGTGCAGCTCCGGCGCGGACTGCTGCAGCAGGCGCGCCTTTCGTGTGACGCGGGCATACGGATGTGCATCAACAGCGGTTTTCTGCTGCCGCTGCCGAGTCTTTACGGCACGCTCAGCCGTGCGCTGTTCGCTGTGCAGGATACGGATGCGGCGCAGGGAGCGTATTCGCGCATGACGGTTTTATCGGATATCGTTTCTGAGCGGGAGCGTGTGCTGGCACCGACGGAGCTGGAGCTGCTCGGTCAGGGCTGTTTGCTGTCGCTGGTTTGACATCACACGGCAAAAGGAGTAGGATAGAGCAGAGAATATGTGACCAACAGTAGGAGAATAAACGAATGGATATTGTAGTATTAGCAGGAGGACTCAGCTCTGAGCGTGACGTATCGCTCGTGACCGGCAGCAATGTGTGCCGCGCGCTGCGTGAGAACGGACATCGCGTGATCCTGATGGATGTATTTATGGGACGCGAGGGAACGGATGTGGACGGATGGTTTGACCAAAGCGAAGTCGTCAGTATGGAGGTCAGCGGGATCTCTGAGCAGACACCGGATCTTGCGGCGATCCGCGCGTCCAGAGCGGATTCTGCCGACGGATTTTTCGGACCGAATGTCATCCGCATCTGTCAGCGGGCAGACATCGTATTTATGGCACTGCACGGCGAGAACGGAGAAAACGGGAAGATCCAGGCGGCGTTTGACCTGCTCGGCATCTGCTATACCGGCTCGGATTACCTGTCCAGTGCGATCGCGATGAATAAGGATCTGGCAAAAAAGATCCTTGCGGCAGGCGGCGTGCCGGTGCCCCGCGGTTTTTCGGTAAGAAAAGGTGTGGAGACTGCTTTACAGCCCGGTTATCCGTGTGTGGTGAAGCCCTGCTGCGGCGGTTCGAGCATCGGCGTGTCGATCGTACACGACAACGCAGAGTACCGCAAAGCCTTGGACGAAGCCTTCCGCTGGGAGGATGAGGTCGTTGTGGAGCAGTACATCGAGGGCAGGGAGTTTTCGGTGTGCGTCATTGACGGAGCGGCGCTTCCGGTCATTGAGATCGCACCGATCTCCGGTTTTTATGATTATAAGAACAAATATCAGGCAGGAAGTACCGTGGAGACCTGCCCCGCAGAGCTTCCGGAGGCACAGACCGAGGAAATGCAGCGCTACGCAGAGCTGGCGGCGAAGGTGATCGGACTGGACACCTACTCACGTATGGATTTTCTGATGGACGGCGACGGCGCGATGTATTGTCTGTGGGCGAATA
>CAZERX010000155.1:0-4539 GCA_964515045.1 uncultured Eubacterium sp. | reverse complement strand
GGACAGCATTTTGGTTCTTCCTTGCGTTGGGTGAAGGGCTGGGGCTGTTTGATCTCGTAATGATCGACCTGCTGTGGTGGCGGAATACAAAACGAATCCGTTTTTCGTTCCTGCCGGAGAAGCAGCCCTATCAAGATCCCGGTAAGCACATCGGCTCTTTTCTGCGGGGCATTCCGCTGTTTGCGGTGGTGGCTGTGTTGTCGGCATTGATCGTGCAGGGAGTTTGTCTGTGACCGCGTTTTATGGAAGCTACCTTCTGCTCCTTGGGACTGTGTTAGGATAAAATTTTTTCACCAAATGGATCGAAAAGATCTAAATGGATTAGAAATGATACATAAAGATCCATATAATCATCTTGAAAAGCCGTTGAACGCGGCTTTTCTTAATCACTGTGGGTTAGACAATTCTAACAAACATTCGGGGAGGTGAGGAGATGAAAAATGAATATGATCCGTGGAGCATGTTTCACAGTACGGACATGGGAGAAAATCTGGAGGAAGTGGTAGAGACCGAGGATTGTAAGGTGCTCCGGATGAAGGATCCGAGCGGAGAGGGGCTGATGACCATTTATCGGGTCTATGACGGCGTGTATCTGATGTATAACGATTTCCACATGACCCACTGTTACAGTCGATTTCACAGCACGTCCCGAATCTTTTGCATCGACCATTGCAGGGAAGGGCGTATCGAACACCGGACGGACAACGATATGCGGTATTACATGGAGCAGGGCGATCTCAGAATGGATCGGCGTGTCCATCACAGCGGCGATATGTATTTTCCGGTGTCACATTACCATGGACTCACGCTTGGATTTTTTCTTGAGCATGCGGAACAGTCGGTGCGGGATGCCATGAGCGGCGTGTCTGTTGATCTGGCGGCATTGGCGGATAAGTTTTGCGGCAGGGATGGCATCTATATTTTGCGGCAGCATCCGTCCATCGAACACATCTTTTCAGAGCTTTATAATGTTCCGGCAAAGATCCGTATGGATTATTTTCGGATCAAGGTCATGGAGCTTCTGGTGTTTTTGCGGGCGCTGGAGCTGTCTGAGCAGAAGGATGAACGACCGTACTTCTATTCCGGACAGATCGAAAAGATCAAAGCGGTGCACAAGCTGCTGACGGATGACCTGACCCGAAACTACACGACGGAGGAATTGGCAGAGCGGTTCGAGCTTAGTACGGCAGCGCTGAAAAACGGTTTTAAGGGCGTTTACGGCAGTCCGATCTACACCTATATCCGAAATTATAAGATGAACGTAGCAGCTTCCATGCTGGTGACAGACCGCAAAAAGCGGATCATAGACATTGCGGCGGGCGTAGGCTATGACAACCCGAGTAAATTCGCAGCGGCGTTCAAGGGAATCTTTGATATGACCCCTGCTGAATATAGAAATGACAGGAGGTAAAACATGAACAAACAAGAAAAAAAATCCACCGCGGCATGGATCTGGGAGTTTGCCGGATCATACCGGTCGAAATATGTGCTCAGTGTCCTGAGCGCCGTGTGTGGTGTGGCGTGCGGCATTTTGCCCTATTTTGTGATGGCGGACATGATCGCCAATCTTTTGGGCGGATGCCGTGACATGAACAGTTACATAAAAAGCTGTCTGATCATGACGGCTTTGTGGGTAGGACGCTGTGGTTTTCACAGCATTTCCACGACACTTTCCCATAAGGCGACCTTCGCCGTATTGGGAAATATCAGAAAGCGGGTGTGCCGGAAGCTCACGCGTGTACCGCTCGGAAATGTGCTGGATATGCCGTCCGGATCTGTCAAAAATGTGCTGGTAGAACGCATCGAAAGCATTGAGACTACAATGGCGCACATCATTCCGGAATTCACATCGAATCTGCTGGTTCCGGTCGCACTGCTGGTCTATCTTTTTGTACTGGACTGGCGGATGGCGCTGGCGGTGCTCGTGACCGTGCCGATCGGTTTTGGCTGCTATTTACTGATGACCCGCGGCTACGCGGAAAGCTATCAGAATACGGTCGATAAGACCAAGATCCTGAACGATACCGCAGTGGAATATATCAACGGTATTGAAGTCATCAAAGCGTTCGGAAAGGCGCAAAGCTCTTATGAGAAATTTGTCACTGCCGCAAGGGAGGGCGCAGAATGCTATGTGGAATGGATGCGGCGCTGCAATATTTATTTCTGTCTTGCAATGTCGATCTTTCCGGCAACCATGGTCGCGGTACTGCCGATCGGCGGACTGCTTTTCCGTGCAGGAACACTGGATGCGGATACCTTTATCCGTACCATCCTTTTTTCGGTCAGTCTGGTGGCATCTCTGATCACGGTCGTGTCCTATGGCGATGATCTGTTAAAGATCGGAACGATCATCGGAGAAGTCACGGATATTCTGGGACAGGAGGAGCAGGAGCGTCCGCAGGCATCCGCGGCACAGCCGAAAAACAATGATATCTGTCTGCGTGACGTGACCTTCGGCTACCATGAGAAAGAGGTGCTCCACGGCGTTTCGATGGATATTCGGGAGGGCACGGTCAATGCACTGGTCGGACCATCCGGCAGCGGAAAGTCTACCATTGCAAAGCTGATCGCGGGTCTTTGGGATGCGAAGGGCGGCTGCATCACGCTCGGCGGCGCAGATGTCCGTATCATGACGCAGGAGGACTACAACCGTCACATTGCTTATGTTTCACAGGATAACTATCTGTTTGACACGACCGTGATGGAAAATATCCGTATGGGAAAAACGGATGCAACGGATGAGGAAGTGATGGAAGCTGCCAAAAACAGCGGCTGCCATGAGTTTATCATGGGCTTGGAGAATGGTTATCAGACGATCGTGGGCGGTGCCGGCGGTCATCTTTCCGGCGGTGAGCGGCAGCGGATCGCCATTGCACGCGCCATGCTGAAAAACGCACCGGTCATCATTCTGGATGAAGCAACTGCGTTTACGGATCCTGAGAATGAAGCACTGATCCAGTCCTCCGTGGCGAAGCTCGCGCGGGGAAAAACACTCCTTGTGATCGCACACCGGCTGTCTACTATTACCAATAGTGACCGGATCTTTGTCGTGGAGGATGGCAGCATCCGCACCTGCGGAACGCATGAGGAGCTGCTTGAAAAAGATGAATTATATGCAAAGATGTGGCGTTCCCATGTGGCAGTGCGGGATACGGTAGAAGGAGGTGCGGAGTAATGATCCGGATATTTAGACATTTTTTTGAGTTTTGCGGCGTGACCAATAAGCGTAAATTTACAAAGTCCATTTTTCTCGGTGTGCTGAAGGCACTGTTTGAGGCGTTGAAAATACCTGCGATCGCAGTGACGCTGCAGGGCGTTCTGTCCGGTGATCTGACGGTATGGCATATCCTGCTGTCCTTTGGCATTATGCTTTTCAGCATCGCCGGTCATGCCTTTACGAACTACCGTTCCACCATGCTCCAATGCGAGGCGGGCTACGGCACCTGCGCAGACAAGCGCATAGAGATCGCAGAGCATTTGAAATACCTGCCGATGGGATATTTTAACCAGAACAGTCTCGGCTATATTACCTCGGTTGCCACGAACAGCATGGAAGCACTGGCGGACGTTGCGACACGTGTGGTGATGATGGTCACGCAGGGGATCCTAACGACAGCGGTAGTCGTACTGATGATCCTTTGCTTTGATCTTAGGATCGGATGTATCGCGATCGCGGGTGTCCTGCTTTATTTTTGGATCAACAGCTCTTTGCAGAAAAAGGCAAAGCAGATCGCACCCGTAAAGGATGCTTCTGACCGGAAGCTCGTGGAAAAGGTGCTGGAATACATACAGGGTATGGCAGAGGTCAGAAGCTACAATCTGACTGGCGAAAAGAGCCGGTCGCTCAATCAGGCGATCGACGAAAATGCAGCCGCAAGCATATCGGCGGAGGTTGCGTTCGTTCCCGTTATGTTCTGGCAGAATCTGACTGCTAAGCTGATCGGTGTTGTGATCGCGATCGCATCCGTCGCGTTTTATCTGAACGGCAGCATGGAACAACTGAATGCCGTAGTGATGGTCATTGCGTCCTTTATCCTGTTTGGTGCATTGGATACTGCTGGAAATTATTCAGCGCTGATCCGAAATGTGGAGCTTTACGTCAGCAGGGCGCAGACTGTGTTGGATATGCCGACCATGGATATCGACGGAAAAGCCATTACGCCGAAAAACCATGACATCGATGTGGAAAATGTTTCTTTTTCTTATGATAAGAAAAAGATCATTGACGGCATTTCTGTTCACATTCCGCAAAAAACGACGACCGCCATCGTCGGCCCGTCCGGCGGCGGAAAGACAACGCTCTGCCATCTGATCTCACGATTTTGGGATACCGATCAGGGTTTGGTCCGACTGGGCGGCGTAGATGTCAAAGAGTACAGCATGGACAGTCTGATGCGCAATTTCAGCTTCGTGTTCCAGAACGTTTATCTGTTTCAGGACACGGTCGCAAATAACATTCGCTTCGGACAGCCGGATGCGCCGATGGAAAAGGTGATGGAAGCGGCGAAAAAAGCCTGCTGCCACGACTTTATCATGGCA